>CAYLUV010000035.1:0-15695 GCA_964386955.1 uncultured Lachnospiraceae bacterium | reverse complement strand
TCAAGGATTCATGTTATTGTTCAGTTATCAATGTCCATTTTGTGTTGTTGTCATTCGCGACAACTTCTATATCTTATCAGATTCTTTCGAATCTGTCAAGAACTTTTTTTATTTATTTTTTGTTACCTCTCTGTCGACATCTCCTGTCCGCCGCAGCAACGTTTGATATATTATCACGATTTCCCACACCTGTCAACAGTTTTTTCATTTTTCTTTTTATTTTTTCAACAGAGAAATTTGCAACTTTTATCTTAACAAAAAAGAAGCTTCCTTTCGAAGATTACATAATAAAACAAGGATAACATCCTTCCTTATTCGGATTCTACTGATGTCATCCTTGTAATACAAATTACACTATCACAACACATGAAAGCAGATTTTCATTTGCAATATTCTGCTATTACACTCACAGATAGATTTTGATTCCTCTTATTCTACCGTTACACTCTTCGCCAGGTTTCTTGGCTTATCTACATCCAAGCCCTTGGCAACACTCACGTAGTATCCCATCAGCTGCAGTGGAATGATAGCAAGCGATGTAATAAAATGCGGATTGGTCTGTGGCACATATACCGCAAAATCCACAGTATCTTCTATACTATAGTTTCCATAAACAGTTTCGCCCATCAGATATGCTCCACGGCTCTTTACTTCTACCATATTGCTAATGGTTTTTTCATATAATTCCTGCTGTGTAAGAAGACCAATTACAAGAATATCGTCCTCAATCAAACTAATGGTTCCATGCTTCAGTTCTCCCGCTGCATAAGCCTCAGAATGGATGTAACTAATCTCCTTCATTTTGAGACTTCCCTCTAAACAGATTGCATAATCAATTCCTCTTCCGATGAAGAAAACATCTCTCGCATTGGCGAATTTGGAAGCAAACCACTGAATTCGTTCCTTGTCATCCAAAACTCTTTGAATCTTATCCGGAATTGTCCGAAGCTCGGTAATCATTTCCTGACAAGTTTCTTCTGTTATCTTTCCTTTTACTAAGGCGCACTGCATAGCAAGAAGGTATCCTGCGATCAACTGCGCGCTGTAAGCCTTCGTCGTCGCCACTGCAATCTCCGGACCAGCCAGCGTATAAAGTACACTGTCTGCCTCTCTTGCAATAGAAGAACCTACCACATTTACAATGCCCATAGTACGAATTCCCTTCGCTTTTGCTTCACGAAGAGCTGCCAAGCTATCTGCAGTCTCGCCAGATTGGCTGATAATAACCACTAAACTGTCTTTTTCTAAAATTGGGTTGCGATAGCGGAACTCAGAAGCCAAATCTACATCTGTTGGAATTCTTGCCAATTCTTCAAAAATATATTTTAAAGTAATACCTACATGATATGCACTTCCGCATGCCACAATATGAATGCGGCTGATGCTTGCGATTTCTTCATCGGTAAGGCCTGCACTGGAAAGGTCAATTTTCCCTTCTTTAATTACAGCATTCATTGTATCCTTTACGGCCTTTGGCTGCTCATGGATTTCCTTCATCATATAATGCTCGAATCCACCTTTTTCTGCTGCCTCTTCATCCCAGTTAATCTCTGTCAGATCTTTTTCAATAACTTCTTTATCAATATTATAAAATGTTACACCCTCGTTGTTGATGCGCGCCATCTCCAAGTTTCCAATGTAGTATACATTTCTTGTGTATTTTAAAATAGCTGGCACATCAGAGGCAATAAAACATTCTCCTTCATTCTGTCCAATAATCATTGGGCTATCTTTTCTAGCCGCAAAAATCTCATTTGGGAAATCTTTGTACAGCACTGCTAATGCATAAGAACCACGAATACGAAGCATCGCCTCTGCCAATGCAGTGATTGGCTCTCCTGGTGTCTTCTTATAATAGTAATCCACCAAATTTACCGCTACCTCTGTATCTGTCTGGGAATAAAAGGTATATCCCTTGCGCACTAATTTTTCTTTTAATTCCTGATAATTTTCAATAATTCCATTGTGAACTGCCACTACAGTGCCGTCATTGGACACATGTGGATGCGCATTCGACTCAGATGGTTCGCCATGAGTTGCCCATCTGGTATGTCCGATTCCACAGGAACCTTTTACTGCACTTCCGTCTGCTGTTTTTTCTGCCAACATTTTCAGACGCCCTTTTGCCTTCACCACTTCAACATCCGCTGTGTCATTGCGAACCGCAATACCCGCAGAATCGTATCCACGATATTCCAATTTAGAAAGACCTTCCAGCAAGAAAGGTGCCGCCTGTTTATAACCAATATAACCAACTATACCACACATTATTTTTACTCCTTATTCTCTGTCTCGTCTACGATTGCACTTTTTTTGCATTCCCTGCAATTTCGCCTCCCATTATACGGTATCCCCATGGGCAATTGCAACTTTTTTATATAGAAAGAAATGCATCCCTTCTTTTTCTCCTACTCCGCTGCGCGAATCGCCCATCTCATCTTTGTAGATTTCGCTCTGCCATTCATGGCACATTCTTTCGCAGAAGGGCGGATCACATCCCCATTCACCTCGCTGTAAATGCCTGCACGTTTTCCCTCTTTGAAAGCTCGTTTTACCAAACGATCCTCCCCAGAATGGAAAGTGAGAATTGCAACACGTCCATTTGGCGCCAATACTTCTGGCAGTTTATCTAGGAAAGTATAGAGTACTTCAAATTCGCTGTTTACATCAATGCGAAGTGCCTGAAATGTTCTCTGACAGGATTTTTTCACCGTATCCTTATATTCCGCCTTTGGAAGGAAAGACAATGCCTCCTCGATCACCTCACGCAAGTCCGTTGTTGTCTCGATGGTCTGTCCCTTTTTGAACCGTTTTCTAATCACATCTGCAATCTCTTCTGCATAAGGTTCATCTGAATTTTCTACCAACATTCCCACTAATTCTTCGTGAGAAACTTCTTTTAGTCTCTGTGCCGCACTTTCTCCCTTTTGCGGATTCATACGAAGATCCAGTGGTCCATCCACCTTATAGGAAAATCCTCTCTCTGGATTATCAATCTGCATGGAAGATACACCAAGATCCGCTAAAATAAAATCAAATTTCTTTCCCGTATCCTTTACCACCTGATCCATATCCGCAAAATTTTGCAAACGAACAGTCAAAATATCTTCCCCAAATCCCTGATTCTTCAATCGCTCCTTGGTCTTGGCAGATTCAATCGGGTCCACATCCAGTCCATAAATGTGTCCCTGTCCCTCCAAACATTGCAGCATTGCCTTAGTATGCCCGCCATATCCCAGCGTCGCATCGAGCCCAATCTGCCCCGGCTTAATCTGTAGAAAATCCAAAATCTCCTGCACCATGATAGAAATGTGCATACCCGCTGGCGTACTTCCTTTTTGAATTACCTTTGCAACAGTATCCGCATATTTTTCCGGATTATGTTCCTTGTATTTTTCCTTAAATGTCTTCGGGTGTGTCCCTGAATAACGAACCCGTCGTTTATGTACTTTTTCTTGATTTTCCATATTAAATTACCTCATATATTTATGTTGTAAAGCCAATATTTCCCCAAAAGGAATCCTTTGACTGTCACTTTATTATTTTATTATTTTACTTCATAATATAGCACCTTTACAACTTCTAATTCCATTTTCCCATTAAAATGATTTTTCAGTTGTTTCTTTCGACAAATAGGGCTATAATAAGTGGATATATTTTCCATCTATGATGGATAAAAAAATAAAAGAGGAGAATTCTTATGAAACATGAAATTTCTGCTTCATCCATGGCTATCATCAAAAAGATGCAGCAAAGCGAATTGACTGAAAGTGTCATTTACGCAGAAATTGCAAAATTCGCCAAGGGTGATGAAAACAAACAGACGCTCCTTCGCTTGTCCAAAGAAGAGCGCGCACACTATGAAATCTGGAAAAAATATACTGGCATCGAAATGAAGCCGGAAAAAGGCAAAGTATTTAAATACAAAATGATTGCCCGTATCTTTGGTTTTACTTTTGCCGTTAAACTGATGGAAAATGGCGAAGAAAACGCCCAGGACGAATACGATCAGCTCGCCGCTGAGATTGAAGAAAGTATTGTAATCAAACAACAGGAAGAGGAACACGAAAATGCACTCCTTGGAATGTTAGACGAAGAACGCCTTCAGTATGTGGGAAGTATGGTACTTGGTCTCAATGACGCCCTAGTGGAACTTACTGGTTCCCTTGCTGGATTTACTTTTGCTATGCAAAACACCCGACTGATTGCTCTGTCCGGTCTGATTCTTGGAATTTCTGCCACCTTCTCCATGGCCTCCAGTGAATTTCTGGCAGCCAGAAGTGAAGGCCGCGACGACGCCATGAAATCTTGTACTTATACCGGTATCGCTTATCTTGTCACGGTAGTACTGCTGATTGCACCGTATCTCATCTTCGGCAATGCTCAATATGTGCTGGCTCTGATTACCATGCTCATCATCGTTGTCTTAATCATCGCCGGATTTACCTACTATACATCCGTAGCTCAAGACCAGCCCTTTAAATCCAGATTCCTGGAAATGGCATGCATCAGTATCGGTGTCGCTGTCATCTCCTTTGGGGTAGGATTACTTGCAAAGAAATTCCTTGGGGTAGATCTCTAAAACCTGTACTTTTTAAGTTCTCGAGGATATTTCCTCGAGAACTTATACTAAAAAGTATCAGTTTTAGAACTTCTTTCGCAGCACTGTATGTTTAAAATACCCATCTACAAAATACTGGCTTGAATAGAAGATTGGCGTTCCTTCGATATCATAGTCCAGTTCTTCCATGTTGAGGATCGGGGTTCCTTCTGAGATTTTTAGGATTTGAGCGAGTTTGTTGTCCGCCGTCATTGGATGTATTTCTGTGAGATCCATGTAGGCTTCCACATCACAGAAACGCTCTAAAAATTGGAATACGATTACCTGAAAATCTTCTTCTTTGTAGTCTCTTTTTATCAAACTTTTTTCTAGGACATCTTCACAATAGATGGCTGGTTTGCCGTCAGCATCACAACGAAGACGAATGCGAATCACCGGTGTGTTTTCCTGTATTTTTAATTTATCTGCGATTAACGCGTCTGCTTTGTCTTCCTCCACTTCCAGAAGAGAGATGGAAGCCTCATATCCATTTTGGCGAATAATATCCATAAACTCCGTCTCTATATCCATTCGATTTTTCACCTGCAGTACATGATGATTGATGACCGTCCCCACACCATGACGTCTTGTAACAAAGCCTTCCTGCTCCAATCCAGACAAAATATCTCTCATCTGAGTACGACTAATGCCAAACTGCTCAGATAACTCGGTTTCTCTAGGCAGACGTTCACAGTCTGAAAAAATGCCACTTCGCATTTCTTCCAATATCTTTGTTCGTATATTTTTTGAACTTCCCATTTTTGCACTCATATCTTCTTTCATAGGATACGTACTTATCTTCGTATGTTCCCTACACTCCTTTCCTTTATTGCTCTGCACAATGCTCCCATTTCAAATATGGAACATTTTTTATCTATTGATTGGAAGCATTGCTCTACCCCTACAGTAGGTCTGGCATACTTCATAATTTTCTTCTAACACTACCAAATCTGCATCATTTCCAGATACAATTTTTCCTTTTCTATTATCTACGCCCAAACAACGAGCCGGATTGATTGTACATGCCGCCAATGCCGCGTCAAAAGGTACCATCGCTTCCTCCACCAAAATTCGAAGCCCCTGATTCATGCGAAGAGTGCTTCCTGCTATGGTGTTGCTTCCTTTTAACAGCGCAAGCCCTTCTTTTGAAAGCTCGATGTCATGACCTCCCAACTGATAATCTTTACTCTTATCTGCCCCTTTTACGCAGAGAGAATCGGTAATCAAAATGGTATAATCTTTTCCCTTTGCTTGAAAATAGTTGTTCAGCGCCGCTGGATGGGAATGATGTCCATCTCCAATCACTTCCCCGTAAATGTCTCGCACCCGAAGGGCGCATCCCACCAATCCCGGGTTGCGATGGTGATACGGTGTCATGCCGTTATATACATGCGTCATGCTGGAAGCTCCATTGGCAATGCCAAGAAGTGCCTGCTCATAACTGGCAGAAGAATGTCCCATGCTGAC
Source organism: uncultured Lachnospiraceae bacterium (assembly GCA_964386955.1). GTDB lineage: Bacteria > Bacillota > Clostridia > Lachnospirales > Lachnospiraceae > SIG292. The sequence continues at coordinate 9,628 of CAYLUV010000035.1, read as the reverse complement.
AACCACACCATGTTCCCGACAGTATTTTGTCAGAGCAAAATCTATATCATGCTCTGGTGCCAGGGTGATATAGCGAATCAGCCCTTCTGCTGCCCTCTGATATGCTTCGAATTGTTCCACGGTAGGCTTGGCAATGGCCTCTGGCGGCTGTGCTCCTTTGTAATCCATATCCAGATAGGGACCCTCAAAATGCACCCCTAAAATTTCAGCCCCCTCATAGCCCTCTTTTACTACCTTGGCCACATTTTTTAGCGCCTTAGTCAATACTTCCGGCATCTGGGTAACGGTTGTGGGAAGTATCGCGGTTACTCCTTCCTCCGGTATGTGTGCCGTCCAATGGCGAAGCCCCGCTTCCTCCCCATCGTTTGTATCAAAACCGTAGGCGCCATGGGTATGTATATCGATAAACCCCGGCAAAATCCGCTTATCTCCATAATCTACATCTGCCTTTTCTTTCTCATATCCGTCAATCTTCTGGATTTTCCCTTCCACGATATGAATCTGCGCCGGATGAAACTGTCCGGCAATCCAAACCCTCTTGCTCTGTATTATCATACTCTTCCTTCTGCCTCCCTATTTCACCGTTTGATATCGGTTACATGATCCACCGGTATCACCGTTCCATCTGCCATCCGAATTTCTCTTTTATAAAAATCAATTTTTTTGACTACATCCCGTTTGGCAATATAAGTACCACCCTGTTTTTTCTTATCTGGAACAAAATACGTGATTGCCGCTGTGGGATGACTGGAAAGCTGTGTTACCAATAACTGCAATTCTTCATCCAGTCTCCTTTTGATTTCTTCGTCAAGTTCTCGCTCCTGCTCTGTCCATCTGGCAGTCTCCTGAATGGCTGCTCCATGACCTGTCAATGCCGCAAAGGGCGAAAATTGTGCCGCTCGGTCATATAGAGGCATCTGTGGTCTCTTTTTTGACACCGGATGAGGAAAATCTATAATGTCTGCATATTTTTCTGCTGCCGTCGTTCCTAATCCCTTCACCTTATTCCTCCCCTCACTTTCAGGCTTTATGTCCGCCAATCCGTTCGTTTCGATCCTTGGCGGTAGCCCCTTCCTGAAGATTCATCCCCTTTAATATGGCATTTTTTCCAAATTTCTTTTTTATATCTAACATCGCCTGCTGTAAATGTTTCTCTTTTTCCAATTCTTCCCGTTCTTTTTGACAGCGTTTTTCCTCCGCCTCATAATCAGTAAAAAGGTCCAACTGCTCAAAGACTGGCTTTGTCCGTACCTCCGACTCATCCGCCAAACGGTTGGCAGAAATACTGAGCCGTCGAATCAGAAGGCTACTATCCACAATGTCGTCATAAAGCGCCAACACTTCCTCCATCAAAATCCGAGAGGATGAGGTATATCGTTTCAAATTCCTCGTGCCGTGGGCATGTTTTGGGATTTTTCTTCCATATCGGTCAATCTTTATTTCTCCATGGTAGGCATTCGCCCGGCTCTGATCTTTGATGTTCTCAATGTCGTATCCCACTGTCAAAACAATCTGATCTGTCACCAAACGCTTATCCACCAGATCCAATCCCAACATATCCGCCATTTCCTGTACCACCATGCGGGCATCAGCTGCTTTATAAGGACAAGAAAGCACCTGTCCTGACACGATACTTTTGTTTTCTGGTTTGTACGCCTTCACATCGGCAATGGTACACGGTTCCCAACCCCAGGCATGATCGATCAAAAGCTCCGCATTTACCCCAAAAAGTTTGTACAAAAGATCTTCATTATAATAATCGCTGTCTTTTCCCAGGGAACATCTGGCAATGTCCCCCATGGTGTAAAGTCCCTGTGCCTCCAGTTTCTTGGCATATCCCGGTCCCACTCGCCAAAAATCCGTCAATGGTCTGTGATCCCAGAGCATTTTTCGATAGGACATCTCATCTAGTTGAGCAATCCGCACACCATCCTCATCCGGCGGAATATGTTTCGCCACAATATCCATAGCAATCTTGCATAGATACATATTGGTGCCAATTCCCGCTGTGGCAGCAATTCCCGTGGTATCCTGCACATCTTTTATGATTTTTCGTGCCAGATCATGAGGTGAAAGACCGTAGGTATCCAGATACGCCGTCACGTCCATAATTACCTCGTCGATAGAGTAGACATGGATATCCTCCGGTGCAATGTATTTTAAATAAATATTGTAAATCCTAGTACTGTATTCAATGTAAAATGCCATCCGAGGCGGCGCTGCAATATAGTCCAAGGCCAGTGCCGGATTTTCCTTTAATTCCGGATCCTGACTGGAAGAGCCCTCAAAGTCTCTCCCGCGAAGCCGTCTCTTTCGCTCTGCATTTACCTCTTTTACCCGTTTAACTACTTCAAACAATCGAGCACGGCCGGAAATGCCATAGGCTTTCAACGATGGTGTCACTGCAAGACAGATGGTCTTCGTGGTTCTGCTGGCATCCGCCACCACTAGATTAGTCGTCATGGGATCCAGTCCTCGCTCCAGACACTCCACGGAGGCATAAAAAGACTTTAGATCAATCGCAATATAACATTTTTCCGCCATCTTTTTCCCTCCTTTGTCTTTACACACATTTGTTCCCTCATTATAACATTTTTATGACAGTCTGTGTTTCATTTTCTACAAAAAATGATATCTTGTGCTATTGTGGCTTGAAAAATGTTTTATTACATAATAAAATAAAAGAAAACGAAGGAAGGAACCAAGATTATGTATAATGAAAATGTTTTCCATTGTGATCACCCATTAATCAAACATAAAATTACTATTTTAAGAAAGAAAGAGACAGGAACCAACGAATTCCGAGCTATCGTAGAAGAAATTGCTATGTTGATCGGTTATGAAGCGTTAAAAGATCTGGAATTAGAAGACGTAGAAGTAGAAACTCCAATCGAGACTGCTATGTGTCCTATGATTGCCGGAAAAAAACAGGCTATCGTTCCTATTTTAAGAGCCGGACTCGGTATGGTTGGCGGTTTATTAAAACTGATGCCTGCTGCAAAAGTTGGACATATCGGTCTTTACCGTGACGAAGAGACTTTCGAACCACACGAATACTACTGCAAACTTCCAGCATCTATCAATGAACGTAAGATTTTCGTTGTTGACCCAATGTTAGCAACTGGTGGATCTGCTATTTCTGCCATCGACTTTATCAAACAGCACGGTGGAAAAGACATCACTTTCCTCTGTGTTATCGCTGCACCAGAAGGTCTGGAGAAACTCTCCAAAGCACACCCAGACATCAAGATTTTTGTTGGTAATATCGACCGCGGATTAAACGAACACGCTTACATCTGCCCAGGTCTTGGAGATGCCGGAGACCGTATCTTTGGTACAAAATAATAAGACATAATTTAAGGGGACATTGGCTTCGTGCCAAGGTCCCCCTTTTGATTTTCTCAGTAGATATTTCTTAAAAACTCTACCAAACTATTCATTTTTACTATAAATTCCTTGCGACTCCGTCCTTACATGGAAATCCATCCAAATGCGTTAGCTACAGAGCTGATCAAAATGATCACTGCAAAGATTGGGCAAAGATACTTGATCATAAAACGGAAAATCTTCTTTCTCTTAAAAGAAGCCCCTTCCAGTTCCACTTCTTCTTCAATCCTGTCAATGCCTACCACCTTAGATACTAAGAGACAGGTTGTAATGGCTGCAATCGGCATCATAACAGAGTTGGTGATGAAATCAAAGAAATCCAGGAACTGCATTCCAATGATTTTAATGCCTGCCAACGGACCATAACCTAAGGAAGAAAGACTTCCAAGTACCAACATAATGGCACCTACAATCACAGTCGCTTTCTTACGACTCCATCCCAGTTCATCCTGGAAGGTGGATACCGCACTCTCTGTCAGAGCGATGGAACTTGTCAATGCCGCACAGAGAACTAACAGGAAGAACATAATTCCCACGAAATTTCCCATGCCCATGCTCTCAAATACCTTTGGAATCGTAATAAACATCAAAGATGGCCCTGCATTTAAGCTGGCTGCATCCCCACCGGAAAAAGCAAAAACCGCAGGAATAATCATAAGACCTGCCATTATGGCAATACCCGTGTCAAAGATTTCTACATTTCTTGTGGAATCCTCAATGGAAATGTCCTTCTTCATGTAGGAACCAAAGGTTACTAAAATACCCATGGCAATGGACAAGGAATAAAACATCTGCCCCATGGCAGCAACCACTGTCATCCATGAGAAATTGTCAAAGTTAGGAATCAGGAAGTATTTTACTCCTTCCATAGCGCCCGGTCTTGTGATGGAATAGATGGCAATCACAATGGATAAAACGATTAAAACCGGCATCATAACGGTAGACACACGCTCCACACCGTTTTGCACACCAGCATAAATAATCAATATCGTAAGCAGAGAGAAAATAACAAAATATAACTCTGCAGACACTCCATTGGAAATAAAGCTGGAAAAATAGCCATCCGTCGCCAATCCCTTCGCATTTCCTGTGACATAGCCCACCAGATATTTAATAACCCAACCGCCGATTACAGAATAATAAGGCACAATAAGCAAGGGAACAATGGCATTAATCCAACCACCAAAGGTCATCCATTTTTTCTTACCGTAAGTGCGAAATGCTCCTACGGGACTTTTCTTTGTCATACGTCCCAGGGTTGTCTCCGCCATAATCATGGTGTAGCCGAAGGTCAAGGCCAAGACAACATATACTAACAGGAAGATTCCTCCTCCATATTTCGCTGCCAGATACGGGAAGCGCCAGATATTTCCCAGACCTACGGAAGCCCCAGCCGCAGAAAGTACGAATCCCAATTTGCCGGAAAAGGTACTTCGCTTTTCGTTTTGTGTTTCCATAATAATAATCTCCTCCTAAATAGCATTCTCTTACGCCTTCATACCGAATGCATATTATTTCAATTATAAACAACTCTCTGGAAAATGTCCACCGTTTCTTACCAGCTTTTCGCCTATACTTCTATGGAAGTCACTTGATAGCCAGCCTTCTCTATGATTTCTCGAATCCGCTCATCGCTAAGCTCCTGTTCCATAGAAATCACAGCCTTTCCTTTCTTTAAATCCACCTTGGCAGATACCCCAGCCAATTCATTCAGTCTGCTCTCCACCCTATTTTTACAATGCTCACAGCTCATGCCTTCGATGGTAACCACCTTCTGGCATAACACATGTTTTAATCGTTTCTTTTTGATCTTCACCGTGGAACCACCGCCGCAGCATCCCCCTTCTCCTTTGAAATGCTTGATGGTGGAACGAATGCCAGTCAATACCAGCACCAGTAAAATAGCCACAATAATCATATCTTCTGTACGAAACATCTCATAACATCTCCCTTCTATGTTCTTCTTTTGTCGATTAGTTGAAACTAACCAGCATCTATAACGATAGGCAGTAAGTGCCTTTCACATTACTGCCCTTTTCGTCTTCATTATATCTCTTTTCTCTTTTTTGTCAACCGCCTACTCCAGACTCTGCATCCAACTTCTTCGGCGAAATACCACCAAACCATCCATATTCCACATAGATGCGAATTGAATGATTTCCTCCGGATCTTTCGTTTTTTTAACCATCATAAACTGTCCCTGTTTTTCTATCTCTGTGGACAGATCATTGAGTGCCGCCGCAATAAAGCCTGTACTCGTTTTACTGTCTCATCGGAGACTTTTCCCGTCTTTCCATGTATCACATTGGATACGGCGGCTGTACTAAGCCCCAACTCCTCCGCAATGTCACGGATTCTTACACGATGCTGTGTCATAGTCTTTTCTCAATGGAACTTATTTTGCAGTCTTTAATAATTTATCGATACTTACCAGTTTTACACTCAATACAAATACTTCTGTGGCAATCTTTAATTCTTCCACTGTTGGGAAGGATGGCGCAATACGGATGTTGCTGTCTTTTGGATCCTTTCCATATGGATAGGTTGCACCAGCCTTTGTCATAATAAGCCCTGCTTCCTTTGCCTTGGCAACAATTGCCTTAGCACAGCCATCTAAGGCTTCAAAGGAGATAAAGTAACCTCCCAATGGTTTGGTCCAGGTGCCAATACCCAGATCTCCCAATTCACGGTCTAATACATCCTCTACGATCTCAAATTTTGGACGAAGGATGTCCGCATGTTTTCTCATATGATTGTACATACCGTGCATATCTCCAAAGAATCGAACATGGCGAAGCTGATTTAATTTGTCATGACCGATGGTCTGCATTGCCATATATTTCTTCGCATCCTCTAAGTTCGCCTCGGAAGCTGCCAATGCTGCAATACCGGAGCCTGGGAAGGATACTTTGGATGTGGAGATAAACTTAAATACCATATCTGGATTTCCCGCTTTGATACACTCATTTAAGATTTCAAGGATAATGTCACATTTGTCTTCATACAGATGATGGATAGAATAGGCATTGTCCCAGAAAATACGGAAGTCTTTTGCCGCTGGTTTTAAGTGTGCAAAACGTTTTACTGTCTGGTCAGAGTAGGATGTTCCTGTAGGATTGGAATATTTTGGTACACACCAGATACCTTTGATGGACGGATCCGTAGAAACCAGTTTTTCTACCATATCCATATCAGGACCGGTCTCTAAAAGAGGAATATTAATCATCTCAATTCCAAATAATTCTGTAATAGCAAAATGACGATCATATCCAGGAACTGGACACAAGAATTTTACTTTTTTCAGTTTACTCCATGGTGTGTGTCCCATAATACCGGATACCATGGCACGTGCCACTGTATCGAACATCACATTTAAGCTGGAGTTTCCGTAGATTAAGATATTTCTCTCTGGCACTTCGGACATATCTGCCAGTAATTTTCTCGCTTCAGGAATACCGTCCAGTACACCATAGTTACGACAATCTGTCACACCGTCACGGCTCATCAGGTCTGAGTCAGAGTTTAGCACATCCATCATGCCAAGACTTAAATCTAACTGTGCTTTGGATGGTTTACCGCGGGACATATCTAAAGAAAGGCCTTTGCCCTTCACATCTTCAAACTGTTTTTCTAATTCGGCTTTTAACGCTGTCAATTCTTCTTTTGTCATTTTATTGTATGCTTTCATATGAAATAATCCTCCTGTACCACAATCTATCTGTTATTTTATTGAAAAATGCCAGAAATTGCAAGCTAAACTTTCATTTTCTGGCATTTCCACAGGATTTTTCTGGATTTTATCGTTTTATTATGCAATTTTAAAATCTAAAAATTCATATTTTATACTTTTCTCTCATTCCCGCCAGTCAGGCACTGAAAAAATCCTTGAAAAACTGCCGGAATCTATAGCCGAATCCTCTTTTTTGTATTACAATGGGCTAAGAGTGGGAACCACTGATTCACCGCTTTTATCAGAATACAGAAAGGAATCAATGTATGAGAGAATTATATGATTTAATAGAAGAAAAGATCAAAGCCTCCGGCTATCCGGAAGCCGTAGATGGAAGAGAATTTTACGGGGATGTCAGTGCTGAGGCTGACGAACAGTACCCAGGCACCTATATGTTTGTGATTAAAAAATCTGACACCCTCTCCTACCAGGGATGTATGACCATTATGGAAGACCAGTTTGACCTTCACTATGTGGACATTGTACAAGGAGATGAAAAATATCACGTGGATTTTGACGCCTAACAAAAAAGTTATATCCCAGTACCATTAGATACTGGGATATAAGTAGTGTAAATTATTAGCTCTGTTGACAAACTACTAAGTAACCTCTCATGTGATATAATTAATATATACCGCATGGGAGGTGTTTTTTATGGTGGAAAAAACTGATAATTAACTACAGATGATTATTCTTGATATAGATTCGATGATTCCACAAAATCATTTGTTGAGACAAATTAAAAACTGTGTAACTATTGACTTCATCTATGAAAAAACAGCTCCATACTATTTTTATACAGGAAGGAAATCGATAAATCCAGTTATAATGACAAAATATTATTAATCGAATATTTGTATGGAATAAAATCTGAACATAGGCTTGAGGAAGAAATTTTTCTTAATCTGGCATATAGATAGTTTTGTGAACTCGATTTAACGAAGCGGGTTCCTAATCATAACACATTCAGTCAAAATCCTTTCAAAGACAATACCTTTTTAGGGATTTGTTTAATAAGATTGTTATTCAATAAGTTGGAAAAAATGTCAGAGACAACAGGATATCAATCACCTACATCAAAAGATGTCGCAAAAAGATGCTTAAAAAGTAACACCGATCCAGAGTGTGGATACATCGATCAGAAAAATAAAGACGGATTAGGTTATTTAACCGAAATGACAAGTGATACTAATTACGGAATTATTACAGGAGTAGACTGTTATCCCGCTAATTATAGAGAACATGATATAATTTTAAATCATATAAGATTTCAAAAAGAAACATTACCATTTGTACCAAAAACCACTGCTTTAGATAGAGGATATAATGGATGCGCAGTGCATAGTGGCATAGAATGCAAAAATATCAAATTGATTCTGGTAGTACACGAATTAATGCCAGTGAAAACTATCCTGCGTTTACCGTAACAAAATCAAATATTAGACGCCTGAATATTTTAGAACAATGCATCTAAGAAAAATCTGAGCAGAAAGTACTTTTTCAGTCTTGAACAGAGAACACAATTTAAAATAATTTGAAAAATAGGGGTTCTTCAAGCAAAAGAAGACTATCTTCTTGTAGCTGTGACATTAAAACTTAAAGCGGATGATAAAGGCAACGTAATCATTCCTTTATACATCCGCTTTTAATTTGATATTGATGGTTAACGCTATAGTTTCTTAGAAAATGTTAGTTTGTCAACAGGTCCAATTAATTACACGCTCTATCTTAATGCCTTATTTTATGAACTTTAATATTTCAATTTTTTTGAAACAGATTTCCTACTTCATAAATTGTCACAAACATTTCATCATCATTTACAAAAAAGTTTTTTCTGGCCAATCAATGGTTTCCGCCAATATGGTGACTTTGTCACTCTGTATTTCCAGAAATCCTGACCAAAGCTCTGCTGTAATCTTTTTCTCGGTGTCATGGATCACCAGCGTACCCGGTGCTGCAATCATTGTCATGGGAATATGATCCGGATAGATACCCACTTCTCCCTCTGTGGTGTTTAATTCCACCATGGTAGCTTCACCGCTGTAACAGATGCGATCTGGTGCCACGATTTCTACGCGAAATGTTTTATCTGCCATTTCGGTCACCTACTTTACACGTGCCAGAACATCATCGATGTTTCCTGCATTTAAGAATAATCCCTCTGGAATGCTGTCATGTTTTCCTTCTAAGATTTCCTTGAATCCCTGAATTGTCTCAGAAAGTGGAACATATTTTCCTACGGTTCCGGTAAACTGCTCCGCTACGAAGAATGGCTGAGATAAGAATCTCTGGATTTTTCTTGCGCGGGATACAAGAAGTTTGTCATCTTCGGAAAGTTCATCCATACCAAGGATTGCGATAATATCCTGTAATTCTTTGTATTTCTGTAAAATAGCCTGCACTCCACGAGCCACTTCATAGTGTTCTTCTCCTACCACCCTTGGATCAAGAATTCTGGATGTGGATTCCAACGGATCTACCGCTGGATAGATTCCTTGCTCTACAATAGAA
>CAYLUV010000034.1:0-15725 GCA_964386955.1 uncultured Lachnospiraceae bacterium | reverse complement strand
CGGCGGCGGCGCGATCGTCGGGCGGCGCGGCGGGGTGAAGCGGTGGCTGCAGGAGCACGTCCCCGCGCTCTACCTGCGCTACACGACCGTCATGCGCTACAAGGCCGCCGCGCAGAAGCTCCGCCGGATCGCCGGACTCGACGACCCCGTCCCCGCCGCCGCCGTCGTCGAACCGCCGTCCGGGGACGCCACCGCCGAACCGCCGTCCGACACGACGCGCAGCGGACAAAACGTGGACGTGGCAGGGGACGGATGTGTGAGATTACGTTGCGGACGAAATCAATCCGTGGGCGCGTTGGACGTTCAAGACGGGGCGGGCGGTGTGGATGCTTGTGGTGGAACGGGCATGGATGGGTGTGTCGGAACGTGTATGGATAGGTGTGACGGGACGGATATGGGGGCGTACGTGGCGGCGATTGCGCGGGCGCGGGCTGTCTGGCGGGAAGTTGTGACGGACGTGGCCGGACATGGCCCGACGGCGCTCGTGGCGCGAATCGATGCATATGCTTTACAAGGCCGTCTGGCGTAGAGGAACTGGCAAAACCACATCCTCCCAGGCCGAACGGAAAAGGCGATGACCTTTTCCTGAAATCGGCTCAAAACCACGCCATCCGCCGCAACGCCTCGTCCGCGAAGAAAAAAAAAAAAGGGAATCTCTAGAAAGGATGATATGATTGATGCCAATCCAAGCAAGTGCTATAATATAAGAAATTGTTGTACACGGTAGACCTAGTTAGGACGAAGCGATGAAACCGAAGAGAGCCATCTTGTTGCCTAAGGCAAAGCGGTCGCTAGAGATTTTGGGCGAAAATCTCAGGCTCGCCCGTATTCGCCGGCGTATCTCCGCCGCGATGATGTGCGAACGTGCAGGAGTGAGCCACGCTACGTTGACCGCCATCGAGCATGGACGGCCGTCGGTGTCGATGGGCGGCTACATGTCGGTTCTCTTTTGCCTCAACATGTACAAGGACATTGAGAAAGTCGCCGTAGACGATGTATTGGGCCGTGAACTGCAGGATCTGCATTTACCGAAACGGGTGTTCGCATGAAACGGATCGAGGTCTATATCGCCCACGACGAGCGGGATGTCCGGCTAGGTACGCTCGAATATGGCGAACTCCGGGGCAAGGAGGTTTCCTCGTTTGAACTCGACGGCGACTATCTGAACCATCCGACTATCTCCTTTTGGGGACCGGATATCGGGTTCTTCCACGGGAAACAATATCCGACCCATGCGTCCGGCTTCGGGATCTTTCAGGACGCGGCCCCCGATTCATGGGGACGCAAACTCATCCGCCGTCGGGAACGGCGTGGCAATTTGCGCGAGAGCGACTATCTGCTCGGTGTGTTCGACTTCACACGTCTCGGCGCGTTGCGTTTCAAGCCCGAAGGAACGACGTCGTTCGTGAATGATGACGATCATGACACGGCGCCACCGTGGACGACGCTTCGGACGCTTGAAGATTCGTCGCGCCGTTTTGAGAAGGACGATTCGGACGAGGCGGCCTTGGCCGTTCTTTTGCGTCCCGGCACGTCTCTCGGCGGGGCGCGTCCCAAGGCGAATGTGACTGCGCCTGACGGCAGTCTCTGGATTGCCAAGTTCCCGTCGAAGGAAGATGGCATTGATACGGGTGCATGGGAATATCTCATCCATTTATTGGCTGCCGATGCGGGGCTTTCCGTGCCCGAAGCGAAAGCCCAGGCGTTCTCGCGAAATGGCACGACGTTTTTATGCCGACGGTTTGACCGCGTGGGACGGCAGCGCATTCCCTTTGCGTCCGCCATGACGATGCTGGGATGCGAAGACCGGCAGGAAGAGGACAATGGTACGTATCTCGACATTGCGGGATTCCTCATGCAGCATGGTGCGCGACCCGATGTCGATTTGCCCGAACTCTGGCGGCGCATGATGTTTTCGTTGCTCGTTTCAAACACGGACGACCATTTGCGCAATCATGGTTTTGTATTGGAAAATGGCAGATGGCGGTTGTCGCCCGCCTACGACCTCAATGCGAACGCGAAACGCCCACAAACACTGGCGTTGGAACTCGACAGCGGCCTTCCAATCGGATCGCTCGATGTCCTTCTCGATGCGGCTGAGTATTTCAGGCTCGGCAAACGTGCGGCAGAAACGGAGCTGGCGCGAATCCGTTCGGCCGTCTCCAATTGGCGCGGCATCGCGTCGCGGCTGGGAATATCCCGCCGCGAACAGGAAGAGATGTCCGTCTGTTTTGCGCGGGGCTAGGCGTTTAACCTGCGTACTGTCGACGGCCACGTGCGTGTCTCGAAAAAAAAACAGAACAAATTTCAAAAGGTCTGTCAGCGGAGGGGAGGAGGCGCATACCATTCCATGGCGAACTTGTTAGCACGAAACCGAGGCGCAACCCAGGCGCTTCGGTTTTTGTGTTGAAATTTTTTCCGCCACCCTCTTGCATCCCCATCCGCGTTGTGATATACTCTCACCGTTTTCGACCGCAGAAGCGAGTTCGGACGGGGCGTCCGGACTGGGTTAACTCCGGATGTCTAAACGACGGTTCGTGGACGCGGGCGGGAACTAACAAGTTAACCACCGAATAGGGACTGAGGCCGGGTGGCCGAGGGAACGAAAGGTACAAGGGGCACAAGCCCCGAAAGAGAAGAAAAATGAAGAAACTCATGATTGCTTCGCTCGGCCTCGCCGTTGCGGGTAGCGTTTGGGCTGGTACTGACAACTGTGGTCCGGGCGATGCGGAGCCGGAAAATTGCGCCGCGGTTTATGCTTTCAAGGCCAATGTCAAGACCACGAAGGGTCTTGTGCGTGGCGCTGGCAAGGGTTCGCTTTGCGGCAAGGGCGACGGCTGCGACGTGATCCGCGTGAAGGACACCACCAAGTGGGTCGGTTGGATCTATGACTGCTGCCGTTGCGACGTGGTGAAGGACGGCGATGTCGTTCTGTGGGATAGCAAACGCAAGGGGCAGATCGAGGATGCGACGATTACGACCTTGTTCCTCAACGTCATCGGCAAGAAGCAGTCCGACGCCGAGTGGGCGTTCACCCTCGAGGGCGATGTCAATAATCTTGACAACGAGGACGACAAGCTGAATCAGAAGATTAACAGTGCCACGTTCGCCGGCTTCGGCAAGTACAGCGAGAAGAAGGGGTACTACACGTCCTTCTCTGGCAATTTCGCCGGGTACATGGCGGCTTCCTTCGATCTTGCCGCTGCCAAGAAGGCCGAGAGCACGGAAGATTGTGCCTGCGACCCCTCCAAGGTCTGGGACTGTCAGGATCTTGACGAGCTGGTCGACGGCGATGACACTGTCGCCTATGGCACGTGGACTGTCAAGTACAATGCCTCTGCGTCCAGGGCGTACGAGAAGAAGGGTGTCAACGGTCTCAAGGTTCCCGACTATGTCGGCTTTGAAGATGCGGGTGATGTGCCAGTGGGCGAATAATCTCTGCGGTATCGCTGCATAGGTTAAGAAAAAGTCGATGGGGAGTGAAATATATCTTCATCGACTTTTCTATTCCATCACGACGGTCTCTCTGCAGAAGATGAAAGCGAAAAGTAAATTCGTTGGGATTCTTGCCGTACTGCTGGTCGTCTGGGGGTGCGGTAGGCAGAGGACTGATTTCGGAGGGACGTTGCCGGTCGATGAACTGCCCAGCTCCTTTGTTATGGCAAAGGTCGGCGATTTCTCCGTGACGGTCGGTGATTTTCGCAACAGATATCTGTTGGAGACGAATCTGCTGGTGGCCACGCGCAAGGCGCGAGACAAGACGACGGGCGAAAAGGATTTTTACGAATATGCCGCTAGGCGGAAGCCGGTTCTGTTTGGTGAACTGGTAAACCAGCGACTGGTGGATTCGTATCTCCGCAGTCGCGCGATTGACGCGGAAACTACGATGTCAACACAGCGGATTGCACGGCTACGCAAGAACCTTAAATTCAAGGGGAGCGACGAGGGGTTAGCGAAGTCCTTGGGGGTGGCGCTGCCATATCTTCAGGCGCAGATATCCGTTCCAGACCGTATCCGTTTGGCGCGGGAGGACTTCGACCCGTCGTGTCGGACGGTGACGGAGAAGGAAGTTGACGAAGGACGTGCGCGGCAGGACGCATACAAGGTTCGCGCCGTCGCGTCGAATGCTGTTGTCCACGCCACGTGCTCGAACGTTCTCGCACAGATTCGTTTAGGCGCAGACTTTGCGGAAATCGGCAGAAAAGTAACCGAAGGAGAGGTTTATGAGGCTGACGAATGGGATTCGTTTACGGGAGATGAAATCGAAAACCAAAAGTTTCGGGAATGGGCATTTGAAACACCTGTAGGCGGAGTTGGAGGTCCCTTTGAACTTGACGGCATGTTTTCGCTCGTCAAAATACTGGAACGATGGAACGAGAAGGATGGCAATGGGGCTTTGCGCCAGTATATTCGGGTGGCACGTATAGCGTTTCACGTGGCGGACGAGGAGCCAGAGCCGTTTACACGCGACTACGTGCGTCGGACGTTGTTGGGACTGAAAGCGGACGAGGCGCAAAAACGTTTCTTCGAACGACAGCGTGTGATGGTCGGTGTCACCTACCCTTCGGGAACGAATTTCGTATTCAATCTGACGAACAGGAAAAGTGGAGTAAAACAATGAAAAGACGTTTTTTGATGACGGCGATCGTTTTGGCTCTTGCGGCTGGAACGGTTTTCGGTTTTGATCGGACGATGTATCCGTATACGAAGCCAGAAGGTAAAAAAGGTGCCGCACTGAACTGCGTTCGGGCGGAAGCCGGCATGGAGCTTGAGCTTGGCAAGTGGTATACAAACTGGGAGGTCTGCAAGGAGTATGCAGATCGGAATGGCATCCCGCTTGTTGCGGTATGGAGCAACGAGGGATGTTCACATTGCTGGTGGTTCGACATATGTCTTATTCAGGATGAGTTCAAGGTATTCCAGAAGACGGAGGACGCCGGTAGGGTCATCTACTGCTTCATGGCAGGTGGTGGCGACGACATCGACCAAGACCCGTCGAAAGGGTTCAACTGGATGTGGAAGGACGGGGGAAAGAAACTCTCCAGCTATCCGTTTGTCGTCTTCTGGTGGAAAGCTGGTAATGTAAACGAACGTCGTTCAGGCGACGCCGTGCGCGACGTGTCCATGGGAGACAGGTATGTGGCGAAAGGTACGACAAACGTGATTTCAAAGATCCGCAAGGCGTTCAAGGACTGGAAGCCGCCGGCTGCCGATTCCGGTGCCTGGGGAACGCACCGACAGGAAGTCGAATATACGACAAAGAGCGTTTCCTTGGAGCTGACTCGCACGGGGGCTACTGCTGCAACGGCGGGGACGGTCAAGATCGTCTCGTCGACAAACAACGCGGTCGTCCTCGGCGAGGTGCGCGACGTGACGTGGCAGGAGGGGCAGACGTCCCAGACCGTGGTCGTCGACTTGACGGGCAAGTCGCTTCTCGAGGCAGCGAAGGACGGCGACACGTTCGACGTCCAGGCCGAGGCGGGTGTAACGGTCGTCCCGTCGAATGTGATCACCTGCGTCAAACGCCCCGCTAGCGTACACAATCCGCTTTGGATCGGCGAGCGGACGACCGATACACTCGCGTTCGGCGAATGGACGATGGATTTCGCAGCCGCGACGAACAAGGTGGCGTCTTGCAAGGAAGAGGCCTTTACGCTGGCCATGGTTTCAGGGTCGCTCTGGTGTCCGGACTGCGAGAAGACGGCGGCGAACTTCCTTGAAGTGAGGGATGGCAACGGCAGAAACCGTTTTGACGCCTGGGCGTCTTCCAACAACGTCGCCCTCGTAGAGATCGATGTGCCGAGGTTTGGTACGAGCGACGCCGGGGAGGTGGGCTTTGACGTTTCTACGTATCCGTCTCTGCTGATTCGCGAGGCGCGTGACGGGTGGCTTGATCCGAGGACGCGCAGCGGCCTGGGCTATTTGACACGCAAGGGCGCGACCGACGAAGAGGCCAATGCCGTTCTCGTCCGCAACCATGCGCTCGTCACGACGCCCACGGCACAGGGCGGGTTCAATCGGGCGGAAAACGAAAACCCCCTGCGTACCGGCGTCCCGATGGTCGTGCTACTGCGTAAGGACGGCAGCGTCGCCGCGCGGCTCACGCGCTGGTGGAGCGTCTCGCCGACAAGTTCTTCTGACTGGGACGCCCACATCGAGCGGTTCAACGAGATGCTTGCCATGGCGCGGACGGACAGTTCCCACGCCGACGACATCGAGAACAATGACGCGCGCACGACCCGCAGTTCATTGAACGCCACAGGTACCTGCGCGACGAATGAGTTGTCCCATGTCGATCCCGTGGACGTCTTCAGGCTTGAAGGGTTCAAGGCGGGCGTGCCGCAGCATATCGCCGTCCGTGGCCTTTCATCAGATGACGCGACTGTCATCATGAGCCTCCTTCGTCGGCAGAAAGAATCTGCGGACAAGGCGAATCAGGTCGCAGGAGCGTCGGCGACCGGAAGCCTGAAGAACGGAATTGCCATCACGAATGCCGTCTTCGAGAGTGGGTACGACTACTACGTCTCCATTGTGGGGCAGGGTAGCACCGCCACCACGAACGTGGTCGACACGGGGGCGTTCGGCATCCGAAACACCAATAGCACGTTCAGACAGTATGAAGTTCTCTACAACGTTTTCACGCCGCAGGAGAAAAAGAAGAGCGGGATCTGTCCGAACGAGTCCGGCATCGTCACGCTGGAAGTCGAAGCGGGGCAGCTCTACCGTCTCACGGGTTTCGAGAAATCCGAACTCGACACGTATTTCACGCAGGACGAAACCGATGCGGAAATGTCCACGGCGAAAACGACGGGAGTTATTCGTCTTCGTGCGCCTCGCTCGGGATCATTTGACTACCAGCGCATGAATCCGGGCGTGATTGAATTTACCAAGGTAACCGACAAGGTAGAAGAGGGGGCAGGTGACTGGGAGTATGTTTTGTCCATTGCCAGGAAGAATGGCACTTCTGGAGATGTCGATGTGCGTGTGGAAATCGATGAAATGCAAACCGACTTTCACTCGGACGACGACATGCGGACGCCCCGTTTCGCGTTCACACCCATAGTCCTGACGTGGAAGGACGGCGAAGCGCATACGACGAACGTCGTTCTTCGCATCAAGGGTGACAGCCTCTACGACGGAGACGGCACGGTCGTCCTGAAAATGGCTCACGTGAAGGGCGCGGCGAAACTCGGCGCGAACACGACTTTCACGCTGACCGTTCACGAGGAAGACACGAAGAGCGTCGGCAAGGCCGCGTTCGTGGGCGTCGAACCGTACTATGTGAAGGCGAAGACCGTCTACGTCAAGGCCGGAAAGACGGCGATGGTGAAGGTCGGGCGCATTCAGGGAGGCGACGGTTCTGCGACAGTACGTGTGAAAGCCAGTCCGTCGTCCGTAACGCTTAGCAGTGGAGTCGATGTGAACGGAGTTGTCTCCTGGGGCAATCGAAAGATCGACGAGAAGACGGTTACGGTGGACGGTCTCACGGTCGGCACGACGACGCTCACGCTTGCAGACGCATCGGACGGATTCAAGATTGTCTCCGCCTCGAATACTGTGAAGATCGTCGCCGTGGCGGAGGACGCGCCAGAGTTCGCGGCATCGACCACGCAGTCCACTGCGACGCGCTACGTGGCGTTCTCGAACGCCTATCCCGTGGTGTCTGTACCCGACGGGACAAAGAAACTGACGTTCACGAAACTCTCCGGCACGCTCCCCGCCGGCCTCAAGGCGGTGTGGGATCCGACTGCGGCGGCGCTCGTCATCCAGGGCGTCTCGACCGCGAAAGCCGGCGTCTACACGCCCGTCTATCAGGTGAACGCGGACAGGACTGCGGGGCTGACCCTCGCGCTCACGATTACGGTTGTCGACTTGACGAAGCAAGGCGCAGACGGCACTGCGGCGTTGAACCCCGCGCTCGCGAAGGCGCGAACATTCAACGACATTCCTGTACTCGCCGCCGCTGGCGACTCGAAGCGCTTGGTCGGATTGCTCAAGATCACCGTGCCGCCGACTGGTCGTGTCAGCGCGAAACTGACGACGGCCGAGGGAACGCAGTCATTCTCGACGCCCAACTGGACGGAGGTTGCGGACGATGGCACGGCGAACACGACGCTCACGATGCGGAAATCAACACGTTCAATGACGGTTGCGGCTTCCCCTAATGGTTCGCTTGCGATCACCGTTCTCGACGACGGAGAAATGCTGTACGAGGCCTCGACGGACGGTGGTACGTGGTCGAAGACGGAATCGGCCGAGGCCTGGGCGGGTTACTATACGGTCGCGTTGCCAGTCGATGTCGAGCGCGTTGCCGAAGACGATTCGCGTCCGGGGTTTGCACCGCGTGGAACCGGTTACATGACGCTCAAGATGGACACGGCCGCCGCATGGAACGCGGGGCGGATGACCTGGGCGGGTATGCTTCCGAACGGCACGACGCTGTCGGGTCGGAGCACACTGGAACACGTCAACGCCGATGAGGTCGGGGTAACCACGTTGCCCATCCTCAGCCAGTCGTCCCGCGACGTCCTGTCTGTTTATGCGCAGATCGAGTCCGAACAGGTGAGCCAGGGCGTCCGGCCGGCGGCGGGGGTTGTTTCCGTTTGGAACCATACCGAACGGCAGGCGACGGCGAAGGCCGACTATTCTGTCGAACTCGGCGTCCATGGCGGACCGTTCGACAGCGCCGATCTGGCGGGGTGCTGCAGTACGGACTATGGTACGGAACTTGTCCTTCAATTCGCCACGGACAACATCGTCTGTCGCAACGGAACGCTTGGGGTTGTCGATGACACGAAAGTGACGGTCGAAGAGACGGCGTTGACGCTTGACTCTGAGAAGCCGGTCGGCCTGACGCTCACGCTGGCACGCAAGACGGGCGTCGTGCAGGGGCAGGTCCGTATTCCCGTTGGCGAAGACGGGGAGTCGACGGTTTTCGCCAAATGGCGCGGAGTTCTGTTGCAGGGATTCGGGGAGGACTGCGATGCGTGTGGGCCGGGTGGACAGAGCGTGGAGAAGGTCGTTCGCCCATTCCTGAACGGTTCGTACTTCTTCTCGGATGTCATCGAATACCTGGACGCAAAGGGGCGGACGCGGACGCTGTCCGTCAAGCGCGGTGGGGACGTTCATCTCGATAAGGCCGGAACAGACGAATCAGAGCAGTAACACGAATTTTTAGAACGGCGGAAATTCCGCTTTAAGGCAGGAGAACAGTGATGAAGTCCAAGACTTATTTTGCGTTGACTTGCGCGATGGCGCTGGGGGCGTCCGTCTCGGCTCTAGCGGCCACGAAGGGGAGCTGCGAAAAGGATGCACAGTCCCTCTCCGGAACCAAGACCGTGAAGTTGGTGAAGGAATACGACGACGGCGAATACGACGACAGTGGAGCCGGAGTCTACTACTTCAAGGCAACGCTCAAGCGTGGAAACGCCTACACTGTTTGGACGGAGGGCGTGTCGGCAGATTCGTCTATAACCCTTGAGGCCTACGCGGCCGAAGCGCCGGAGGACAAGGACGTCTCCGAACCGATCGCCGACTTTGAGAGTGTGGGCGAGATCGGCGCGAATTCGCGTCTCGTGATGTACGCCGACGACTGGTGGATAGACGACGAGGATCCTGAATACAGCGACCCGAAGAGCTGGACGTACTACTTTGTCGTCGAGGGAAACGTCGGGGACAGCGTAACGGTCAACTTCAGTACGGGCGTGAGCATTCCCGCCGGATGGGGGGAGAACCCCAGCTCACTCTCCGTGTCGACGACAGCGAAGACCTTCAAGGGGAAGCTTCAGACGGACGGCGAGTACTACTTCAAGGTGCGCCTTGAGGCGGGTGGACTCTATTCGTTCGGCACGACGGGTGGAAGCGAGGCGCTGAGCCTGTCCATTGCGTCGGACGCCATCTGGAACGACGACGACGGCGAGAACACCTCCGCAGCCGTCCTTGATGACTACGACGATCCTGCATATGCGGACGACGAGTTCAACGCCGGCATCCTGGTCGTCCCGAGCAAAACGGCAGATTACAACATCATTGTTCAAGGCATGGTGACGACGACGGGGAATACAAACGAAGTAGACGTTTTAGGCGATGCGTACGGGAAGTCGTTCGGACTCGTCTACCGCGCCTATGAGACGAATCGCAAGGACGATACGGCGAAGGGTGCCGTCGCGTGGACGTTGAAGAACGTCAAGACCTCGTTTACGCGGACGTTTCTGTCCGACAACCCCGAGGACAACTTCAAGATTACAGGGAAGGACGGCTATCTCTACGACATCTCTCTCGTGAACGCCCTTGGCGGAAATGCTGTCTTTTCCATTACCAACGCAGACGCTGGTATCGTGGCCATGAACGTGACGGAAGTGCGTCGCATCTCCCTTCCCGCCACGAAAACACCCTATTATCTCACGGTCAGCCATGACAACGACAAGCCGCTGGACGGCATCGGGGTCTACACGTTGTCCGGTCTCTACGCGGATGTCGGGCAGATCGCATTCGCGAAGACGGCCGTAAACGTCAAGGAGAACGCGTCCTACGTCGAAGTCGCCGTCAACCGCATGGGCAAGGACGGCCGCGTCCGCGTACGGTACGGCACGGTGGCGGATACGGCCAAGCCCGGCGTCGACTACGTCGCCCACAGCGGCGTCCTGGAATGGGCGAATGGCGACAAGTCCGCGAAGAAGATCCGCGTCTCGCTCGTACCGGAGCTTGTAGCCGTCTACGACGGCGTTAATAGCAAGCGGTTCGCCATTCAGCTTGAACCGATGGGCGAAGATGAACTGGAAGAGGGCGAATATCCCGCCTCGCTGACTTCGGGCAAGGGAGAATGCGCGGTTTCGATCACGGAAACATCCAAGGCCGGCACGACGGTCGCGTCGACGTACGCCAAGAAGGCTGCCGTTAAACGCGCGACCGTGAAGACGGAGAACGTTCCGCTCGAAACCGGCTCGTTCTACGGCGTCGTTTCGGAGGACGGTAGCGCGCTGACGAACTATCTGCCGCGCCTCGCCTCCGTCACGTTCACCGCGTCCACGGCGGCAACGCCCGCGCTTTCCGCGAAGGTGGCGATTGGCGGCAAGACGTACTCGTTCTCGGCCAAGGGCTGGGACGACTCGGATTCGGCAGATGCGTTCATTCCCGACGATGATGGCGAGTATCGGACTCGGACGCTCGTCCAGATCCAGAAATCGGGGAAGGTCGCCTACACGAATACGCTAGCAATCGCTGTCCGCGAAGGGACGACCACGAACGGTGTCGACTGGTGCGGCGCAAGGGCGGACATCGAACTGACGATGAACGTGCCGGACGCCAAGGGTAAAGGCTTCCAGGAGGAGATCGTCTATCGCGGCGTCCTCTATCGTAACAACGCGAAGATCCAGGACTACCTCGACGTCGTCACGAACTTCGTCGGCTACTACACCGTAGCGCTGGCCTCGACCGTCTCCGTCTCCGACGGACTGCCGGCCGGCAACGGCTACCTGACGCTGACGGTCGACAACAAAGGTGGCGTGAAGGTCGCGGGAATGCTGGCCGACGGCGCGACGAAGCCGTCGCTCTCCGTCAAGGGCTGCGCGGTCGTCAAGGACGCGGATTCAGCGAACGGATACGCGCTGCTCGTCCCTGTCCATGTGGCAAAGACCTCGTCCTACTGCGTGGGCGGAACGCTTCGTCTCCATGCGGTCGAGGACGAACGGAATCCCAACGAGTCGGGATTGAGCGTCGTCGTGGATTCGACGAGTCCGTTCGTCTGGTGCACCGATCTCGCGACGGCGACGTACGACGGCGAGGAGGGCTTTGCCCTTGAACTCGCCCCGTGCGGCGGATGGTACGACAAAGTCGCCAACCTGCAGGCCTACTACCTCGACTACGCCCTTTCCGTCGGTACGGCCAACGTCGATGAATTCCCGAAGGAGGACCTGTTGACGGGCTACCGGTACGTCACGGAAGCGCAGCCTGACGGATTCGCCCTGGAACTGGTCGGCGACAAGGTGTCCTACGACAAAAAGAAAATCGTCAAGACTGGGAAACAGGTAGACTTCGAGCAGAGTTCGAACGTCTGCAACGTCTCCGTGAAACTCGCCCGCGCAACGGGTCTCGTCACTGGCGGCTGCTCACTCTGGAGCGTGAGCGCGGATGAGACGAAGCAGAAGGAAGTCACTGGTTTCAAGGCCTACGGCGCGCTGGTGCTTGCCCGCGAGGCGGCGTCGCCTCTGGCGGAGGAGATTCTTGCGGCGGGTTTCCTGACGAAGAAGGTCAAGCTGACCGACGTCGGTGTGAATGGGCGCAAGACCACGCGTACGTGGGCGTTCTCTGCGCCGTTCAACATCATGGGTACGGAGCTGGACGAAACCGACCCCTGGGCGGACGACTGGGGCGAGTCCGGCGATGAGTAACGCCGTTAGGCGATTCGACGATTGTTGTTCGGTAGGGCGCGACGTCCCCGTCGCGCCGAATGCAGTCTCAAGACATGCTATTATCTGTGTGAACACAAAGAAGGAGAACCTGACAATGCAACAAAAAAAAAATGTATAAATGGTTGAGGCACGGCCTATGCGTCATGCTGGTTCTTACGATGGGCGTCGCAAGGGCGGGTGATGACTGCGATGACTGCTACGTGCCGTGGTGGAGAACCGAAAAGAAGAATGGAGTCACGTGGTCTTACTTCGAGGATTATGGCGAGGCGGTCATTATCGGCGCATCCCCAATTGGGAAGTCGCTCGCTATTCCAGCCGAACTGGGCGACTTGCCTGTTTGCGCCATCGGCGATTGGGCGTTTGAAAGCGCCAGCAGATTGGAGAGCGTGACGATCCCTGAAAGCGTCTACTACGTTTCTGGAAAGTCATTTGCCGGTTGCGACAAACTCAAGACGTTTGAAGTCGATTCCGCGAATGAGGCGCTTAAGGTCGAAAACAACATGCTGATGAGTAGCGGGGGATGCACGGTCTACCGCGTCGGCGCCACGTTGACTTCGGTGACGATTCCTGAAGGCGTTGAGTACATCGACGATTGTGCATGTGACGGACTGACGAAGTTGGCGACGGTCAAAATCGGCCCTTCCGTCGAAATGATCGGAGACTACGCTTTTTCCGGATGCAGCGCACTGAAGACAATCACGGTGGATTCGAGGAACGAATATTTCACGGTGGAAAACGGTCTACTAATGACGACTGGTGGCGAAGGGGGCGAGGATCTTGTTCGCGCCAGCAGCGCTCTCACTGCGGTCGACATTCCTGAAGGAGTCAGCAGAATCTCCTCGGATGCCTTTTCCGGCATCAAGGGTCTTAAGTTCGTCACCATCCCTAGAAGGGTTGAATCTATCGGCGAATCTGCCTTTGACGGTTGTATCGGTCTGACGTCGGTAACAATTCCAGACAGTGTAGGAACGATTGGCGAGTCCGCCTTTGAAGATTGCACCAAACTCAATACCATCGTCATCGGTGCAGGAGTGTATCGTATTGACGACTCGGCCTTTGCCGGGTGCAAAGCCCTGAAGAAGGTTGTCTTCAACGGCGACAGACCAGACTACGACTACTGGGACGAGGGCTGGGACGAGGATGACACAAACTACGACGACGAGAAGAATTACGAATACCTGTTTGAGGACGCGCCGTCTTCGTGCGTGATTTTCGTCCAAAAGGGGGCTAACTGGAGCGAGTACTACGAGATTCCCGGAACATGGTACGGACACAAGATTCGCTACAGCATTCAGATTGGCTGCGCGGGGCTTGAAGATGCCTCGTTCATGGCCGGCGTCAAGGGCGATGTCGATGGGTTTTATCTTGAGCTTCCCGACGAAGTCAAGTCCGTCTCGGTCAAGGGGCTTCCCGCCGGCATGAAACTGACGAAGGTCACGGATGATGGAGACGTCTATTGGATGATTTCTGGCGCTCCGACGAAGGCCGGGAAGTTCACGGCGACGATTTCCGTCACCACGCGGGACGGCACGAAGGACGACAAGTCCATCACCTTCACGGTCGACGCAATCTCCCCCATGGCCGTCGGTACGTTCAAGGGATTTGTCGTCAATGACAACAAGAAGTGCGGAACAGTCCAGTTCACAACCACGGCAGCTGGAAAGCTGTCTGCAAAAGTCGTCACCGCCTCCGGCACCTACTCGTTCGCGGCCTCAGCCTGGGACTGGGTGGATGGCAGTGCCTACGGTGTCGAGATGGAAACGAAAAAGGGTGAACACCTCGAAATTGAGCTCTTTCATATGGCAGACTTGAATCGACAGGCTGTCAGGGGTTCTTTTGCCACGGCTGAAGGCTCAGAATTTGTACTTCGCGCCTCGCGCAATCTTCTTAGCAAAACATGGTACTTCGCAGCGGATGCAGGAAGCGATGAAGGCGAAGGAAGCGTATGGGAACTGCATGAGGTTTACGATGCGAAAGCCGCCAATCTAACGCTTTCTATGAAGGGTGACGGTACGACTGCGCTCAAGGGCAAACTTGGGACGATTGCCGTCAACGCCTCTGGCCTTGCCGATTTCGGTTCGGTAGAACACGGAGGCATCATCGCGGCGTTCGCGCCAGTTGTTTCTGTCCGCGACGGAAAGAAGACCATGAAGCGCGTACTTTCGATTGATCTTGCGCTTCTGTTTAGCCAGGAATACGGGTCTTATGGCGTTGCCGAACTCGTTGATGAATGAGCAGTCGTCAGTGAACAGCCTGACGGCAGGGCGTTCCTGACGAAAGCAGAACGACAATGTAAAACCGGGCGGATCGCATGTGCGTTCCGCCCTTTTTTTTTTTTGACAAATTGAGATTGAAATGCCGTCCCATGGAACGTTCGCATCTTAATGAGATTACGGTGCGGACGAAATCAAGTGAATGACGAACTGTGTAGCGCATGACATGGGTGAACGCACAATCTATGGCGATACGATACGCATGATGGACGGATGTGTCTACGACTTGATTTCGTCCGCACCGTAATCTCATACAATCGCTTGCCACCATCCATATTTTCACCCCGAAAGGTAATAGCTGAATACGCGACTGTACTACGACGATTAGGTTATAGTTGGGTTGCGGTTATTTTGTGTCTGAATGACGTTTGACGAAGCCACGCGAATCTGTTAGAATCTGCGAAATCTCGGAGCAATCGACGGCGCAGATGGCGCGTGACGATTGTTTCGGTGAAGTTCCACCGTGAAATAAGGAGTCAGAATGAAGAAAATTCTTCTTGCAACGACAATGATAATCGGGTTGTTGGCGAACGCGGAATGTATTTGGAGCTGGTGGGTGGGGGCGCCGTCCGAAAATTCAGCTAAGGACGTGAAAGGCGCGGCATTGGGTTTGGCATCTGAGGTGAAAAGCATTAACGGGTCGCAGGTTTCCGTCTGCTACAACAAGGCGGACGAGGTGAAGAGCGGTGCACAGGTTGCTATTGGGTTAAACAGTGCCGAGACCGTTCGCAACGGGTGTCAGGTGGCATTTTTGAACAACGCTAAAAGTGCATCTCTGCAAATCGGACTTCTCTGCGTCAATGAAACCGGTTTTCTGCCCGCGTTCGTATTTTTCAATTTTGACTCGTCGATGTTTGGCTCGAAGAAAGCCTCCGCGAACGCATGTACGAACCGTCCGGCTTGTCAGTCGCCGACGCGCTAACGCCGTATTAGCTACCTAGGCGTTTCAACAGCCTATCTGCCCTTGGCCACGTGATGGACAAGGGATTTTTTTTTGCGATTTGATTTATTTGCATTTTGGCAGACCATGTCTTCAATTCAA
>CAYLUV010000033.1:0-15791 GCA_964386955.1 uncultured Lachnospiraceae bacterium | reverse complement strand
CTGCTTACTTAGCAGGTCTTGCAGTTGGATACTGGGCAAGCAAAGAAGACGTTATTAAGAACTGGCAGATTTCCAAAGTATTTGATCCAGCTATGGACCCTGCACACAGAGAAGAAATCTGTGCTGGATGGGATAAAGCTGTTAAATGCTCTTTCGGTTGGGCTAAATAATAAGTCTTTAAACTTAATATCACATATAAAAACGGAGCGTTGCATTTGCAACGCTCCTGTTTTGTTACAACAATAGAGCCATGCAAGTAATCGAAAGACTTGCATGGCTCTATTGTTATAGATTTTATTCATTTTTTACTGGATATTTTTTAATACCATGTATGTCATAGCGTTGGTTTCCAGTTTTTCAATCTCTTCCTTCGTCAACTGGCGCACTACCTTTGCCGGGCTTCCCAGTGCAAGAGAACCGCTAGGAATCTCTTTTCCCTCTGTTACAAGAGCACCTGCTCCAATAATGCAGTTATCTCCCACCTTACAGCCATTTAACAAGATAGCTCCCATGCCAATGAGTGTACGGTTTCCAACGGTGCAGCCGTGTACCACCGCATTGTGGCCGATGGATACCATGGAACCGATGGTACATGGATGTTCCACATCACAGTGAACCACTGCTCCGTCCTGTACATTGCTGCCATCCCCGATGGAAATCTTATTGAGATCTCCTCGCACGGTTGCGTTGTACCACACACCGCATTCTTTTCCAATGGTAACATTTCCAATGACATCGGCGCTATGTGCTACCCAAGCGCTTTCGTCTACTTTCGCATTTTTAATCATAGTGTTTCTCCTTTTTACATATCTAAGAAATCAAAGGTCAACTGGTCGCTTTCTGGAAGCCCCTCCAGTATACCAAATTCCACCATTTTATCGATAATCGTCTTGGATACCTTCGTTCGATTACGGAAGTTATCCAGAGAAGTATAAGGACCATCCTGGGAGGCCAATTTTACTGCCTCCGCCGCTTTTTCTCCCATGCCGTCAATACTGGATAAGGACGGCATAATCTTTCCATCAAAAATCTGAAATTTCTTATCATCCGCTCTCTCCAATTCAATCGGCATAAACTCATAGCCACGAGCATACATCTCCTGCACTAGTCGCATGTCTTTTAAGGAATCTTGATCCTTTTTGGACAGCTGGTCCTTCGGTGTATTGATTAGCTCTTTCATATGATACTCCAGCTTTTCTCTTCCCTGACACATCAGTTCATAGGAAAAAGCTGACGCACGAATACTAAAGAAAGCTGTATAATATGCCAATGGATAGAAAATCTTAAACCAGGCGATGCGCCATCCCATCATAACGTAGGCCGCCGCATGGGCTTTCGGGAACATGTACTTGATGGTTTTACAGGATACAATGTACCAATCCGGTACACCGTGCGCCTTCATCTCCTCTTCCCACTCCGGTTTTAATCCCTTTCCTTTTCGCACAGACTCCATGATGGTGAAGGAAAGACCTTTCTCTAATCCTTTGTTGATGAGATATACCATAATATCGTCTCGACAGCAGATACAGCCGGAAAGCTCTGCATCTCCTCTGGCAATAATCTCCTGGGCATTTCCCAGCCATACGTCTGTACCATGGGAAAGACCGGAAATACGTACCAAGTCGGAAAAGCTCTTTGGCTTGGTGTCAATTAACATCTGAATAACGAAATCTGTACCAAACTCCGGTATTCCCAAAGAACCCAGAGGTACTCCAAAGATGTCGTCTGGCTTAATGCCAAGGGCATCCGTATTGTGAAACAAAGACATAACGTCCTTATCATCCAAGGCAATGGTCTTGGCATCTACCCCTGTAATATCCTCCAAACGGCGAATCATGGTCGGATCGTCGTGCCCGAGAATATCAAGTTTTAACAGGTTGTGGTCGATGGAATGGTACTCAAAATGAGTAGTGATAATCGGCGTATTCATATCATTGGCAGGATGCTGTATGGCCGTAAAGTCATAGATTTCTTTGTCATGAGGTACAACGATAATTCCTCCCGGATGCTGTCCTGTGGTTCTCTTTGCCCCAGTACAGCCCTCTGCAATTCGCTCCATCTCACATCGGCGTTTGTGAATCTGTCTCTCTTCAAAATATTTATATACATAACCAAAGGCGGTTTTTTCTGCCATGGTACCGATAGTTCCCGCTCGATATGCCTTTCCCTTTCCGAAGATAACTTCTACATAAGCGTGGGCCTTTGCCTGATAGTCACCGGAGAAGTTTAAGTCAATATCCGGCTCTTTATCTCCCTTAAATCCCAGGAAGGTCTCGAAAGGAATATCATGTCCCTCTTTCTTCATCCATGCGCCGCATTTTGGACATTTGCAGTCCGGCATATCACACCCAGACATACCCATCATGGTATATTCCTTTACCTGTGGAGAATCAAAATCCGTATAAAAACACTCTGGACAAATATAGTGGGCAGAGAGAGGATTTACCTCCGTAATACCAGCCATTGTGGCCGCAAAGGAGGATCCTACCGAGCCTCGGGAACCTACCAGATATCCATGATCGTTGGAGTCCCAAACCAGCTTCTGGGCAATAATATACATAACGGCAAATCCATTTCCAATGATGGATTTTAATTCATGTTCCAACCGCTCTGTCACCTGCACCGGAAGATCGGGACCGTAGATTTCGTGAGCCTTGGTATAACAAATATCACGAAGAGTTTTATCGGAGTCTGGAATAACAGGCGGACATTTATCTGGATGCACTGGAGATATTTTCTCGATACGGTCTGCAATCAGATTGGTATTTTTTACTACCACCTCATAGGCCTGTTCACTGCCTAAATAGGAAAACTCGTCAAGCATCTCCTCCGTTGTACGGAAATAGAGAGGTGCTTGGTTGTCCGCATCCTTAAATCCCTTTCCTGCCATCATAATCCGTCGATACTGTTCATCCTCCGGATCTAAGAAATGCACATCACAGGTAGCCACCACAGGCTTATTGTAGCGTTTTCCCAGCTCAATAATCTGTCTGTTAATGTCCTCGATATCCTTGATGGATTGAATATCCTCATAGTGATCACTCTCAATCATAAAGGCATTGTTGCCAGAAGGCTGAATCTCCAAGTAATCGTAGAAATTCACAATGCGGGTAATCTCCTCCTCCGGCTGTTTAGAAAGGATTGCCTGATATAATTCTCCCGCCTCACAGGCAGAACCCAAAATCAACCCTTCCCTGTACTCCTGAATCAAGGATTTTGGCATGCGAGGTCTTCGATTAAAATAGTCCAAATGAGAGGCAGATACCAAACGGTTTAAATTCACCCTTCCGATGTCATTCTGCACCAGAATAATGCCATGATAGGTAGGGGCTTTTTTGATCATATCCGGAGATACCGCCGCCATATCATTGATTTCCCCTAAGGTTGTCACACCCTTTTCTTCCAGCATTTGAATGAATTTTACAAAAACTTCTCCAGTGGCTGTGGCATCATCGATGGCACGATGGTGATTTTCCAAGCTGATGCCAAGTTTTTTACAGATATTGTTCAATTTAAACTTTGCCATATCCGTAAGAAGCAGCCTTGCAAGGGACAAGGTATCCACCACAGTATAGTCATAAGGAAGCTGCAGACGGTTACAGTTTTCCCGAATAAATCCAGTATCAAACTCTGCATTGTGGGCAACCAATGCGGAACCCTCACAAAATTCTAAAAATTTAGGCAAGATGACATGGATTTCCTCTGCATCCATCACCATCTCATCGTGAATCCCCGTCAACTCCTGAATATGAAAAGGAATAGGTTCCTTCGGATTCACAAATTCACTGAAGCGATCCACAATCTCCCCGTCCACTACCTTTACCGCACCAATCTCGATGATTTTGTTATTGACAGCGCTAAATCCAGTGGTTTCAATATCGAAGACCACATAAGAATCCCGAAGGATCTGTCCACGTTCGTTGAGAATTACGTGTTTTAGATCATCTACAAAATAGCCTTCCACTCCGTAAATAATCTTAAAGGGCTCATCCATGGTAATGGCATGGTTGGCAATCGGGAATGCCTGCAGCACACCATGGTCTGTGATTGCCATGGCTGGATGTCCCCACTCCTTCGCCCGGTTGATTACCTTTTCGATATCCACCACGCTGTCCATGTCGCTCATCATGGTGTGAAGATGCAGTTCCACACGTTTTTCCAAGGCAGCATCCACACGCTTGGTACGAAAATCCGGTATAGTCTTCATGCCTGTAATGGAGCTGATTCCCACTTCCTTATCGAATTTATCAAAAATGGCCATTCCCTTTACCTTGTAGAAATCGCCCTTTTTCATATGACTCATAAATTCTTCTAAATCATCGTCCTTAATAAAAACCTTGCAGGTGATGGTGTCGGTAAAATCAGTAATCTGAAACATAACGATGGTTTTGGAAATACGAGGAATCTCCTTTGTGTCAATGGATCTGATCTGACCATGGATTACCACTTCTCCAATCTCATCCACAATTTCATTGATTGGAGTAATCTCTCCATCGCAATATTTTCCAAAAAATACATCCGGATCTGCTTTTTTCGGCTGTTTTCGAAAATGTGCATTTTGTTCTCGCTGGTCCAGATAGCGGGCACGTTTTTCTGCCTGCAGCTTTTTCTTTTCCTGTTTCTTTTGCTCTTCGGTCTTTTCTTCATCACTTAACGGAACAACTTGATCTAACTGCTCCATAATGGAATTGACTTCCACCTTTAATTTGTGTCGATTGGCTGCATAGAAGGTTTGCTTTTGCTCCTCCGTAAAGTTAAATCCTACTTTTAGAGAAATACCGAAGCGTTCCTTATAGATCCTCTCGAAGTATTCCTTTAACTCTGGCGCTTTTTTTCTCGCCAGAAAGGTGTCTTCCAACAAAATGGTAAGTACATCTCCCTCTACGCCCCACTCACATTTATCCAGCAGGCGGTATTCCACCTGACTTCGTTTTTTCACTTCATACAAAATACTTTCCCAGTATTCCTCGGTCAGATGAGCAAGCGTATACTGGGAAGACAGTTGATATTGGTCAAATATTTCTATTCGCACCCCTGTTCCAGGAAAGACATGATCTTTGATTAAAAATGCCATCAAATTCATGTCTTTCTTCGGAATCAAATATTCACTTAGCAGATATATCTTTAATGTCGTGCTTCCGGTGCACATAACCACCTTCTGTACCATAACTTTCGCAAATATTTCCTGCAGTCTTCCCGGAATACGACAATCCGGGAAAACATCAGGAAAGGCACGACCATTTTCCTCTATCTTGGCCACTGTTCTAACTCACTTCTGAGGGTAGAGAGAAGTTCCGTTTCCGGAATCTTACGGATAATCTCACCTTTTTTAATAAGAAGTCCCTCACCTTTACCGCCGGCAATACCAATGTCCGCTTCCTTCGCCTCGCCAGGACCATTTACCACACAGCCCATTACAGCAACTTTAATGTTCAAATCATCAAAATCAGTCACCATCTTCTCCACCTCGTTGGCAAGTGAAATGAGATCGATATTGGTTCTTCCGCAAGTTGGACAGGAAACTACCTCAATACCGCCCTTGCGAAGTCCCAATGTGCGAAGAATCAATTTAGCAGATGCAATCTCATTCACTGGATCTCCTGTAAGAGAAACGCGGATGGTATCTCCAATTCCCTGTGAGAGAATCATACCGAGACCGATGGCTGATTTGATATTTCCGCTGTAGACTGTACCGGACTCTGTGATACCCACATGAATTGGGTATGGTGTTTTTCCAGCGATCAACTCGTGAGCCTTTGCACACATCATAACATCGGAAGATTTGATGCTGATTACCATCTGATCATATCCCATATCTTCGATGAGTTTCACTTTATCTAAGGCGCTTTCCACCAATCCTTCTGCTGTTACATGGCCATATTTTTCAATGATTTCTTTTTCTAATGAGCCACTGTTTACACCTACTCGAATTGGTACCTGATACGCCTTTGCTGCGTCCACAACAGCCTTCACTCGGTCAACACTTCCGATATTTCCCGGGTTAATACGAATCTTATCTGCACCATTTTCAATGGCTGCAATGGCCATCTTATAATCAAAATGGATGTCTGCCACA
Organism: uncultured Lachnospiraceae bacterium; assembly: GCA_964386955.1. Lineage (GTDB taxonomy): Bacteria > Bacillota > Clostridia > Lachnospirales > Lachnospiraceae > SIG292. Next base: position 9,715 of record CAYLUV010000033.1, on the reverse strand, counting down.
ATCGGTATGTGGATGGATTTTTTGATTTCAGCCAAGGCTTTCGCCGCTTCTAATGTAGGCACAGTAGAACGAATGATCTCACATCCCGCTTTTTCCAAGCGCAAAATCTGCTCAATTGTCGCTTCCACATTCTCTGTCTTTGTATTTGTCATTGACTGGATCAGAACAGGATTCCCCCCACCAATCACCTGATTGCCAATCTTAATTACCTTCGTATTCTCTCTAAACATGGTATCCTCCTCTGCTAGAAAAATATATTTCGAATGTCGTTAAACATAATGACCACCATAAGTGCCAACAGCACCATCAACCCAGCAAAATGGATCATTCCTTCCTTATCTGGATCGATGCCTTTGCCGCGAATCGCCTCAATAATGTAGAAGAAAAATCTTCCTCCGTCCAATGCCGGAATTGGGAGCAGATTCATCACACCTAAGTTGGCACTGATCATAACGGCAATGTTGATCATAGATAAAAATACTGTCAAGAAGCCATATGTCGCTGCCTCATTGTAGGTATCTCCAATCATATTTACGATACCTACCGGACCGGAAATATCATTGACAGAAGCGTATCCAGAGATCATATACTGTAAACTCCAAATCACCACCTTAATCTGACAACGCACTTCCAAGGCACTGTATTTTATAATACCCAAGATGCCCTGCTTTTCATATGCACTTCCGGCGATTCCCACCTGATAAGCGCCACTTTCCACCTGGGCTGGTGTAATGGTAACTTCTTTTTGCTGTCCCTCTCTCTCATAGAGGAAGGTCACTGGTTTTCCACCTTTATTTAACAGCATCTTGTATACAATCTCACGATAATTGTACACACGGCTGCCATTCATCTTTACAATGCGGTCTCCTTCCTGTAATCCGGCTTCCTGGGCTGGAGTTCCCTCCCCCACATTGCCAATCACCGGAATATCAGCCCCGGTAAAGCCAATGATAAAGAGACTCAATAAAAAGGCCAAGATAAAGTTGAAGATAGGTCCCGCTAAGACGATCATCATTCTCTGCCATACATTTTTGTTGTTAAAGGCACGCTCGTCATCGCTGGCTTCCTCTTCCCCCAACATCACACAGGAACCGCCGAAGGGAAGAAGTTTCAGACAATACTTGGTTTCTCCCTTGGTAAATCCCACCAAAGTTGGTCCCAGTCCCAAGGTAAATTCCTGCACACACACATTGTTAAATTTTGCCGCCAGGAAATGTCCCAGCTCATGAAAAATAATGATGACACTGAAAATAATCAGTGCTACGATAATATTCAATCTACCACCTGCTTTCTATCATGTCATATACTTCCTGTTCTGTCACAAGTATTTCTTCTAAGGATGGAGATTCCACAAAATGGTGCTCCTTCATACAATATTCAATGATATCCCAGATATCAAGGAATGCTATCTTTTTATCTAAGAACATAGCTACTGCCTTTTCATTGGCTGCGTTAAATGCTGTAGGCATACTGCCGCCGGTTCGTCCCGCCTGGTAAGCAAGGGCAAGCCCTTTAAACACTTCCATATCCGGTGCTTCAAAGGTAATGTTTTTCAGTGCAGCAAAGTCCAGTCGGTCCCCGGACAAGGGTTTTCTGTCCGGATAATAAAGGGCATACTGAATTGGGAGACGCATATCTGGTGTGCCAAGCTGTGCCATCACACCTCCGTCATCGAACTGTACCATGGAGTGAATAATACTCTGTGGCTGTACCACCACCTCAATATCGTCAAAGTCCACATCAAAAAGCCATCTCGCCTCGATAACCTCTAAACCCTTGTTGACAAGGGTAGCGGAATCGATGGTAATCTTTCTTCCCATAGCCCAATTTGGATGTTTTAAGGCATCCTCCACAGTCACCTTAGAGAGATCTTCTCTGGTTCTGCCTCGGAATGGACCGCCAGAGGCAGTAATCAAAATCTTATCTACCTGCGCTTTCTTCTCCCCATGGAGACATTGGAAAATAGCAGAATGTTCGCTGTCCACCGGAAGAATCTGCACGCCTTTTTCCTTCGCAAGCGGCATAATGATATGTCCCGCAGTAACCAAGGTTTCTTTATTGGCAAGAGCAATGTCCTTTCCTGCCTCAATGGCTGCGATAGTTGGACGAATGCCAATCATTCCCACCACTGCTGTTACCAAAATCTCTACCTCCGGCATCGTAGCAATCTCCAGCATTCCTTCCATGCCCCATACAACCTTTACATCCAAATCCTTTACTCTCTCTGCCAGCTCTTTGGCAGCCTCTTCCTTGGAAAGACACGCCATCTTTGGATGAAATTCTCGAATCTGTGCTTCCAGCAATTCCACATTACTTCCGGCAGAAATCGCCATCACTTCTAAGTCTTTGTTATCTCTTACAATCTGCAAGGTCTGAGTTCCGATGGAACCAGTTGAACCTAAAATCCCTATTTTTTTCATATTCTCATACCCTCTGCGCTATTCTTCTTTCTTCATTCCGTTCGATAAAGTCGCCGCATCCTATCACGATGATTTTATCCCACCACCGCTCTATTAGGCAGCGATAGTGTAAATGAGGAAATAGTAAATGATTGGCGCTATAAAAATAACACTGTCAAAACGGTCCAGAATTCCTCCATGTCCCGGAATCAAGGTACCGTAATCTTTAATCTCATAGTTTCTCTTAATGGCAGATGCCGCAAGGTCTCCGATGATGGAAATCAATGCTCCCACCATACAAACGAGCACAAATACAAGGCTGATATTCTGATCCGCTTTAATTAAATTGGCTGCCACAAGGCTATATAAAAATCCAAGTAGTCCTGCGCCTACCACACCACCTACAGCACCTTCGATGGATTTCTTTGGACTCAGCTTTGGAGACATTTTGTGTTTTCCAAAGAGCATGCCGCTGCAGTATGCCAGTGTATCATTGCCCCAAGAACTCAAGAAGAGCAGTACTACAAATACTCCGCCGCCTTTTAAGGAGCGAATCTGGTATACATAGCTCAGCATAACACTCACATAGAAAAAGCCGAAAAATCCTGCTGCAACTTCAGTAAAATGATATTTCGGAAAGGTAAATACATAGATTCCCAAAAGTACAATCATCAGCACCAATGCCAATGGCAAAATAAACTGATTCAATTCCACCATAAGCAGCATATAATAAACGATGGTCACAGTGTAACAGATTACACCGATGGCAGATTTTTCTGCGTGAAATACTTTTAAAAGTTCATAATATCCTATCAGCGACACAATGGCTGTGGCAAGGAAAGTCGGCATCCCTCCAAAATAGAGCACCCCCGCCAGCACAAGCACAAGCACAATGCCACTCATCAATCGTTGTTTAAACATCTTTTCCTCCTATAATTAAGACAGGACGCCCCCATATCTTCTTTCTTTTCCATTATAGTATAAAATAGCGTTGATTAATTCCTCCTTGTTGAAATCTGGCCACAAAACTTCTGTAAAATAAAACTCTGTGTATACCAGCTGCCAAGGCAGGAAATTAGACAGACGGATTTCACCGCTGGTGCGGATCATCAGATCTGGATCTGGAATCCCCTTGGTATCCAAATGATCGCTGATCATCTCTTCCGTAATATCCTCCGGCGCAAAAGCACCTTCCTTGCACTCTCTGGCAATCTGTGTAATGGCTCTTCGAAGCTCATCCCGACCACCATAGTTTAATGCAATGGAAAACTGCAGACCAGTGTTTGCCGCAGAGATTTTCTCCAATTCAATAATACGATTTTGTAAATCCTGATCCAATGCACTGATATCCCCAATCACGCGAACACGCATATTGTTCTTGGAAGAACGCTCAATACAGTCCATCAGATAGTTGCGGAGCAATTTCATCAATGCCCCCACTTCCTCTTGAGAACGTTTCCAGTTTTCTGTGGAAAACGCGTACACCGTTACATATTTGATGCCAAGTTCGTGGGCATCTTCTAATACCTTTTCCACGGTCTTTGCCCCTTCCACATGGCCGGCATTTCTTGGAAGAAAACGCTTCTTTGCCCATCTTCCATTGCCATCTAAAATAAAAGCAACATGTTCTGGTATTTCTAACATGGTGCCCTCAATTTCACGTTTCATCATTATATCCTCCTACGAAAATAAGCAGAATAAGCCCGGTTGCTTTAACCGGGCTCCATTTCTTCCTTCATTATTATTACAGAGTTAAGATTTCTTTGGATTTTTCTTCGATGGCTGTTTCTACCATTTTTACGTATTTGTCAGTCATCTTCTGTACTTTATCTTCATAATCTTTCTGTTCGTCTTCACTGATTTCATTTGCTTTGTGTGCTTTCTTTAAGAAATCATTGGCATCACGACGAATGTTTCTCACTGCAACCTTTGCATTTTCGCCTTTTTTCTTAACATCTTTTACTAAATCTTTACGACGTTCTTCTGTAAGTTCTGGGAAAACAAGACGGATTACTTTGCCGTCGTTGCTTGGGTTAATTCCGATATCAGAGTTTAAGATTGCTTTCTCAATGGCTTTGATCATGGAAGATTCCCATGGCTGGATGCAAAGCATTCTTGCTTCTGGAACTGTTACATTACCAACCTGCTGAATTGGTGTAGGTGTTCCGTAGTAATCTACTTTTAATTTATCAAGAATGTGTGGGTTTGCTCTACCTGCACGAATTCCCTGGTATTCTCTGTCCAGACTGGAAAGTGTTTTTGTCATCTTCTCTTCAAATTGTGTTAACATATTGTGTCCTCCTGATAATTATCTTTTAAAATATCCGCTCTCTGAGCTTATACGGTCACGTATGTACCGTTAAATTTGCCATTCACTGTGTTGACAATGCTGTTCTCTTCATTGAGACCAAATACCACCATAGGCATCTTATTCTCCAGACACATAATGGTGGAAGTAAGATCAATCACTGCAAGTTTCTGATCTAATACTTCATCCAATGTAATGCTGTCATATTTCTTTGCCTCCGGATTGATCTTTGGATCGCTGTCGTAAACACCGTCGATTGCCTTCGCAAGCAAGATTGCATCCGCCTCTATCTCAATGGCACGAAGAGCGGTGCATGTATCTGTGGAGAAATAAGGATGTCCTGTTCCTCCTGCAAAAAATGTTACATATCCCGCTTCCAATGCTGCAAGGGCTGCATCTTTGGAAAAAAGATCTGTAAATGCGCCACAGACAAATGGTGTAAATACTTTGGTTTTGAGTCCTACACTTCTGAGCATCTCAGATACATAAATGCAGTTCATCACAGTAGCAAGCATGCCAATCTGGTCTGCATGAGTACGTTCCATATTTCCACTAGTACGGCCTCTCCAGAAATTGCCGCCACCAATAACAATGGCTACCTGCATTCCTGTGTCTGTCACTTCCTTAATCTGTCTTGCCACATCCAGTACTGTAGGTTCGTCAAAACCAGTCTTTTTATCGCCTGCCAACGCTTCTCCGCTTAATTTAAGAAGCACTCTTTTCATATCCTTTATGTCTTTCATAATGCACCCCTTTATTTTTCACATACTTTCACGGAAATTATAGCATAATCCTATTTTCATTTCCACAATTTTATCTATTTTCTATGTGTGAAATCTTCTTTTTAATTCCAACCGGGTTCTTCTTCCTCCAAAAATAATGGTTCCCGCCAAACTGAGCCACAAAATCACGCAGTCTAAGATTGCTAAAAACATGTTGTCAATCCAGCCCACATAAGCAATCCCCACCGGTACAACCCCAAGGACGCAGACAGCAATCTGGCACATAAAAAATCCCTGCCAGCGCTCTGGTCGAAGCAGCATCAGCACCAAAAGGGCAATGTCCGCCAATAAGAGCATCCCTGGTATAACAAACCGAAGGGACCAGCCCCGATATCCGGTAACGTAATCTGCAATTACCGTAACAAGCAAGATTCCAACAGCCTGAAAAATAACCTTAGCCCCAAGGTTTGTATGGTTCATCACTGTGTAAGACACCGTAAACCAGCAATAGCCGATGGCTCCCAACACGATGATAGACCAATATATCTCATGAAATCGATGGAACGTATAATAATTTACCAACACAGAGGTAACTCCAACCACCAAAAGACTAAAATAAAACAGTCTCTTTATAAATAAAAATCGCTGCATTTGATATCCAATCTCTGGATAAGCCGGCTCTCCCTGTTCTTTTCCCTCCAAGACACTGTCGCAAAGGGGACAGGTTACACTTCCATCTTTTATCTCTATGTCACATCTTCTACAATGCTTCATCCTTCACCCCATTGCTTTCTACTATTACACCAATTCCCATTTTGCGAGCCAACCGGAAAAAACCTCTCTGCAGATAGGTGGACATATAAGCAGATGCGATATTTACCACCACATAGCCGCCATAAGTATGAATGGAGAATTTCAACGGCTGGTATTTTCCCACTCCCATAATGGTCTGAAATCCCTCAATCTCTGCCTCATATTCCGGCAATACTTCGATTTTACCAAGATTCGACAAAGTCAGAGTATAAGATTTTTCAGAAAATCCATAAATCATCTTTGTTCCAATCGCTTTCACAAAAAGTGGAACAAAACGCACCCATTTCTTTTCGTATCCCACATTATAGGAAATCAATTCCTGCATGCGCTCCTTCGTAATCTTCTCCTCCATCTGCTGCTTCACAGAAGCAAGGATCACATCAAAATCCTCCTCTTCCTCTCCCGGCTGAAAACCGATATTCGTCACCGCAAAAAAGTTCATGGTGGTCTCTGATTCAAAAAAGCTACGCAGATTCACAGGCAAGTTCAGGGCGATAGCTCGATTATCCTTGCTGTTTTTCCAATATTCCCGGTAAACCGTATAGATAATCATGGCCGCCAAAATCTGTGTGACACTGGCACCTTTTTCCTTACAGATTTTCTTGATGTCTTCCTGCTTTAGATAGCCGTGAATCACATTCATGGCTCCATTTTTCATCTTTTCTTCTTTAATCTGGAACGCCCTTGTCTTGGAATAGCTCTTTGCCGCCAATTCCCGGTAGTTCTTCACATAACTATCCTCCACCGCATGGTAGCAATCAGCACTAGGAGTTCTCACCTCATTTGGATGGACTTTCTTTCCATTTTTCAAATCCAAATAGCAGTAAGTAAGCTCCTTTAGAAAATTTATAGCGCCTAGACCATCGGTGATGGCATGGAATATCTCCAGATTGATTCTCTTCCTAAAATAAGTCACCCGAAACAGGTAACGGTCTCCCGACTGAGGATTCATGTAGCCGCAAGGATAGGTATGTTCTTCCTCCACTTTCACTGGTCTGTGATTGTCCTCAAAATAAGGCCAGAAAAAGCCTTTTCGAAGGCGAACCGTGAAGGATTCAAACCAAGGCAGAATCTCTCGGACAGCCTGGGTAAGAATTTCCGGATCCACATCCTCCTTTAACACCACCGCCACCCGGTATACATTGGTTCTGTCTTTATTCGCCATAACAGGAAAAAGTTTGGCTGTGTTGTCAATCTTTCTCCACTTCAATGGCCTCTTTATTTCTTTCTTTTTTCCCATATAAGTACCTGTTAGTCGATTGGTCTTGTGTATTCTTTTAACCAATCTTTTTCCTCCTCATTCATAAATGGAGAAATAACCTCAAATACTTTCTGATGATAAGCATTCAGCACTTCTTTTTCTTTTACTGTCATACACGTCGGATCAATGCCGTCCAAATCAATCGGCACATAGGTCAATGGCTCAAATTTTAAGAACTGACCATATTCGTTTTCCTCATCCGCCACGCAGAGAAGATCATTTTCCAGACGAATACCATACTGGTTCTCAATATAGATACCCGGCTCGTCTGTGGTAATCATACCCGGCTCCAATTCACAGTCATGGTATCCCGGACCAGATTTCCAACGGAAGGAGTTTGGTCCTTCATGGACATTCAGGTAGAAACCAAGGCCATGACCAGTGCCGCAGCGATAGTCAATTCCCATCTCCCACATTGGCTGTCTGGCAAGGATATCTAAGTTTACGCCCTTACATCCCTTTAAAAATTTGGCATTTTGCAGAGTCAACATTCCTCTTGCCACCGCAGTAAAATGCTTCTTTGCCTCCGCATTTACTTCTCCCAATACAAAGGTTCTTGTAATGTCCGTAGTTCCCTCGTGGAACTGTGCGCCGGAGTCAATCAGATAAAAGTTTCCAGGTACCAGTCTTGCACAGCCATCCTTTTTGGCACTGTAGTGCATCATGGCACCGTTGGCTCCATAAGCGGAAATTGGAGCAAAACTAGAATCCACACAGCCCTCTGTCTGTCTGCGAAGTTCTGTCACATATTCTCCTGCTTCCCACTCGTCCATCTTCCAATCTGGATTCTGGCAGTTGGTCTTTACATGGCGCATCAATCTTGTTACATTGACGCTGTCCTTGATATGGCATACTACGGAATTAGCGATTTCAACCTCATTCTTAATAGCCTTCATAAGCTGCATCGGATTCTCATCTTGCACCAGAGTAACCTCTGCACCAAAGGACTCATGTAGTCTTGCATTGGTTCTTTCCGGATCAATTAGGACATTAGCTTCCTTTCTCTCCTTTAAGAAATCATAAATTGTATCATAATCCTTTACATACACGTCATTTTCTGCCAAATACACTTCTGTCTCTGGAAGAAGGACACCCTTTTGTACGAATAAATAGGCATCTTCCATAGTAACATAGGCAAAGGAGAGAAACATCGGACTGCATTCCACATCATTTCCTCGAAGATTAAACAGCCATGCAATCTCATCTAAAGTGGCAATCACATGTCCCTGTGTGCCCTTCTCCTGCATCTTTTCTCTAAGACGAGAAAGTTTATCTTTCAAACTTTCTCCCGCATATGCCATCTTTAATTCAAATACTTTTGTGGCACTTCTTGCCGGTCTGTCCTCCCAAATCTCATCTAGCAACGCCATATCTTCTACGAAGGCTCCCTTTTCAGAAAGCCCCTTCATCATAATGTCGGCTCTATCCTTGGCAACCACTCTCTTATCGAATGCCGCTGTCATTCCCTTTTCGCACTGCTGGATTAAAAATTCCTCCGGTGTAGGAACACCCTCGGTACCACTTTTCATCAGCGCAATGCCGGAACCTTCCAGTTCTTTTGCTGCCTGCACATAGTATCTTCCGTCTGTAAAAAGATAAGCCTCCTTCTGCCCACTTACCAATACGCCGGCAGATCCTGTAAAACCAGATACCCATCTTCTTCCTTTATAATAATCGCCCACATACTCTGACTGATGATCATCGTCTGTCGGAATCAGATACCAGTCAATGTTTGCTTTTTTCATCGTCTCCTGAAGGAGAATCAGCTCTTTCTTCGCCATTCTATCATCCTTCCTTTCTATCTTCTTTGAATCCCGAAAAATGGTAGTTTTTCTTTCTCTGCTATTATACTACAAAACAATACTTTTTTGTACTAAGTTCTTGTGGAAATCTATTTCCAAAAACCACCAACACCACCTTCGCTTCTCTTTCCCACACAAAAACGGGGACACGCCAAAGCATGTCCCCATTCTGAAGTGAAAATATGTAAAGTTTTAATAAAACAAAACTTTCTAGTTGTTAATCAGCTTATCTTCATCAGACCAGCTGTAAAGTTTACGAATCTCAGCACCAACCTTTTCTGCTGGATGTTCTGTTGCAAGTTTTCTCATAGCTTTGAAGTGAGCCTGTCCGCCTGCACTCATGTCTAATAAGAAATCTTTTGCAAATGTACCATCCTGAATATCAGAAAGAACTTTCTTCATTGCTTTCT
>CAYLUV010000032.1:0-15798 GCA_964386955.1 uncultured Lachnospiraceae bacterium | reverse complement strand
GGTGAATGATCATATCCACCAGAGTGGTTTTTCCTGTTCCATTACTTCCGATAAAGGCACAATGTCTGCCATCCTCCAAAGTAAAGGAGATATTTTTATATAAATCCTTGGTCAAAAATCCAAAGGTTAAGTTTTGTACTTCTATCATAATTTTACCTTTTCTTTCTAAGCCTCTATACGCCCTGATAATGCGATTTCTGAATTTATTTTTTATAAAGACATTTTCACTCTAATCCCACTCATAAGGCGTTAACTGATATACGTAATAATTTAACCAGTTGGTATATAGCGTGTTTCCATGACATCTCCAGGATTTTACCGGACGGTTTTTCGGATTGTCATTTTCGTAGTAATTTTCTGGGATTTCCGGATTTAACCCTCTTCCCATATCACGTTTGTATTCGTTGTCCAGTCTCGTAACATCGTATTCTGGGTGACCAATGAGGAAGATCTTTCTTCCCTCCTCCGCCAGCACCAAAAATGGTCCAACTTCATCAGAATCCGCCAAGATAGTAAGATCACTGTGATTTCGAATTTCCCAGCGGTCCGCCTCGGTGTTTCTGGAATGAGGTGCCATAAATTTGTCATCAAAACCTCGAACCAGCGGTGTTTTTCGGTGCAGAGTGCGGTGTTCATAGACACCGGACACCTTCTTATCCAACACTTTCTTGTGGATACCATAGTGATAATACAGTCCCGCCTGGGCCGCCCAACAGATATGCAGGGTAGATGTGGCATGGGTTTTACTCCATTCCATGATTTCCACCAGCTCATCCCAATAGTCCACGTCCTCAAAATCATTCAGTTCCACTGGCGCTCCGGTGATGATCATGCCGTCAAAACGGTGTTCCTTGATGTCATCAAACACATTGTAAAAGGTCTCCAGATGGGTTTTGGATGTGTTTTTGGACTCGTGCATCTTTGTGCGAAGGAACGTCACATCTACCTGAAGAGGCGTGTTGGAAAGACTGCGCAGCAGATCTAATTCAGTATCCTCTTTGATGGGCATCAAATTTAAGATAATGATTCTAATGGGACGGATGTCCTGTGTCATGGCGCGATTCATGTCCATGACGAATATATTTTCTTCTTCTAGTATTTTTTTTGCAGGTAAGTCATTGTCAATTCGAATTGGCATAAATCTACACACTCCTTCATTTTCTTGCTTATGAAATCAAATCTAGAAAATCTTCTTCTGTGAGAATTGGAATTCCCAGTTCTTTTGCTTTTTTATTTTTGGAGGATGTGGATGTATTGTCATTGTTGATCAGATAATCTGTCTTTGCAGAGACACTTCCTGTCACCTTTCCTCCCAGTTCCTCTATTTTTGCCTTTAATTCATTTCTATTTTTAAAATGGTTTACAGATCCCGTAATAACGAATGTTTTTCCTTCCAGACTCTGCGCGTTTTCGCTCATTTCCGGCACCAGAAGCTCTACTTCCTCTAAGAGGGCATCCACCATTTTTTTGTTGTGTTCGTTTTGGAAATAATCTATCACACTCTGGGCAATGACTTCCCCAATGCCATCGATTACCACCAGTTCCTCCATCGCTGCCTGTCGGATTCGGTTAAAATCATAGGAAAATTCTTTACAGATCAGCTTTGCATTGGCAAGACCGATATTTAAAATGCCAAGACTAAATAAGAAATTCGGCATCAGCACTTTGCGGCTTTTCTCAATAGAAGCCAGCATATTGGTGCAGGATTTTTCACCAAATCCCTCCATTTCCTTAATCTCCTCCGCATATTTTTCTAAATGGAACAGGTCCGGAAGTTCTGCGATAAATTCTTTCTCAATCATTTTGTCTAAAGTTGCCTCAGAAAGGCCGTCCATATTCATGGCATCGCGACCTACAAAATGAGCAAATAATTTGATTTTCTTTGCACTACAAAGTTTGTTGGTACAGTAGAGAGCTTTCACCCCGTTGGTATCCCTTACTTCTGTCTCCCCGCCACAAGCTGGACAATGGGAAGGATAAGGAAGATTGCCGCTCTTTGTAAAGTTCTCCGCCACCTGTGGAATAATCATGTTTGCCTTATAGACACTGATTTCGTCACCAATGCCCAGCTCCAAACTCTCCAAGATGCTGATATTGTGAAGGCTAGCACGGCTAACTGTGGTTCCCTCCAATTCCACCGGTTCAAAGATTGCCACCGGATTGATCAGTCCTGTGCGGCTTGGGCTCCACTCCACCTCCAGCAGATGGGTATTTGCCAGTTCATCCGCCCATTTGAAGGCAATGGAATGTCTTGGAAACTTAGCGGTTCTTCCAAGGCTTCTTCCGTAGGCAATGTCATCGTAGGTTAAAACCAAGCCATCGGAAGGAATATCCATGGATTGGATTTGCTCTGAAAACCAAGAAACTGTATCCACAATGTTTTCTGGATTTACCTTTTTGTATTCCACCACATCAAACCCAAGACTTTGCAGCCATGCAAAATTCTCTGTTACAGTGACAGATTCTCTTCCTTCAGCACTCACTAAATTAAAAGCAAAGAAATTTACATTTCTTTTGGCAGTGATTTCATTGTTTAACTGACGCACGGAACCACTGCAGAGATTACGTGGATTTTTGTATTTTGCCTCCACATCCTCGATGGCTGCATTGATTTTCTCAAAATCGGTGTATTTGATTACCGCCTCGCCGCGAATAACCAGTTCCCCCAGAAAAGGGATGGTTGCAGGCACGTTTTTAAAGGTGCGGGCATTGTTCGTAATAACCTCTCCCACTTCACCGTTTCCTCGGGTTACCGCTTTATAAAGTTTTCCCTCCCGGTAAGTGAGAACGATAGTGAGACCATCCAGTTTCCAGGATAAAATTCCCTCTTTTCCATCCAGCCAGCTTCGAAGTGCCTCCGGCTCCTTTGTCTTATCCAAAGATAACATGGGAGAATCGTGGGCTTCCTTTGGAAGTTCTGAGAGCAGTTCATAACCTACATTTACTGTAGGACTATTTCCATAAACCACGCCGGTCTCCTGTTCCAATGCCACAAGTTCATCGTAGAGGGCATCGTACTCCAGATTGGACATAATCTCTCTGCTTTCCTGATAGTACGCCTTTCCCGCCTCATTTAGAATTTGAATTAGTTCCTTAATTCGCTCCGTCTTATTCATGTGCTTCTTCTCCTTTTGACCGGTTCAGCAGGGCTCGAAGCTCATTAAATTCTCCTTCTGTGGCCTTTCTGCATTGTCCCTTCTTCAATTCTCCTAACTTAATATTCATAATGCGGATTCTCTTTAATTTTACTACCCGATAATCCAGCGCTTCGCACATACGGCGAATCTGTCGATTCAATCCCTGGGTTAAAATAATAGAAAATGTATCCGCCCCAATCTTTTTCACCTTGCATGGTCGTGTTGTCACATCCAGACCTTCCAGATAGACCCCCTGACGCATGGCTTTGATAAATTTATCATCAATTTTTCGATTGACCGTTACAATATATTCTTTTTCATGATAGTTGCGGGCTCGCAAAATGGCATCCATCAAATCGCCATCATTGGTCATCAAAAGAAGCCCCTCAGATGCCACATCCAACCGTCCCACAGGGTAGATTCTCTCCTTGTAGTTCAAGAAATCCACAATATTATTTTTTTGTCCCTTGGTTGTGCACACAATACCCTTTGGTTTGTTTACCAAAAGCAAAATGCACTCCTCCTGCTGTTTGATGGGCTTACCCATAAAGCAGACTTTCTGTCCCGGTTTTACTCGAAGTCCTTCCTTCGCCAAGACACCGTCCACCGTCACCTTTCCCTCCGCGATATAGCTATCCGCCTGTCTGCGGGAACAAATGCCTGCATCACTCAAATATTTATTCAGGCGAACTCCCTCCGCAGCCGCCTGTTGATTTCCTATCTTCTTTGCCATATATTACTTATTCCTTCCATCCTTTGCAAATCTTATGCATTTTTTTTGCTTTCTGCTCTCTTTACAAAGGATTCCGGTTCCACCATAAAACGCTCATGAACGCCATTTCCAATGACACCGGCTTCATCCTTCACTTCCACATCAAACACCAATTTCTTTCGATCGATTTTGGAAAGAATACACTGACAAGTAGCTGTCATGCCGATTGGTGTGGCACTGACATGGTTAATGTCCAATTTTGTACCTACAGTAGTGGTATTTTCTGGAAGATTCCCCTCCAAAAGTGCCACTGCTGTCTGCTCAATCAATGCGATCATGGCTGGTGTTCCATATACAGGAAGTGATCCGCTTCCAATCACTGCTGCTGTATTTTCTGTTGTTACTTCACATGTTAAAATTGCGCTCATTCCTTCTGTTAACATATCATTTTCTCCCTTTTCACTCTCTATTTTATAAATTTGTAATCATACTGTTCAGTGCCAAGATGTCTGTCTCCACATCCATGCTGCGTCCCTCTGCCAATCTCTCCGCAAAGGTCTCAAAACTGTATCTTATGGTGTTTAATAAATCTTCCAAATCATGGGCCTTTTCTTCCATCTGTCCCTGTTCCATCTCCTCATAGGTAAGAAGCAGTTTTTTTGTCAGGGGAAGATAGTATCCAAAGAATCTGCTTCTTGCTTCTTCCTCTATTTCATAGGATAAAATTCGAACGGTATATACACCAAAATCTGTGACAATCCGCTGCACACTTCTGGACTGTATTTTTCTTTGTGTTTTTTCGTAGAACACCAAATATTCCATCGCCAGGGTTTTAAAATCTACGTCTTGCAAAAACTCTTCCTCCTCGGTAGCAGCAACATCTACGTCGTTTTTTTCTTCTTCTCGCTCCTGCGGCTTGCTTTTTAATTCTTCCCCAATTTTTTCCTCATTCGAAGTTGTTTCTTCCTCATTGCTTTCGCAGTACTCTCTGTATCCTTCCTCTGTTAAAAAAAGTCCAGTTTCTTCCTCATTCATTCTGCCCTGTAAAAAGAATTTGCGGTTCAACATCTTTTGAAGATCCTGTCTTAAAAAATCTACCTTTCTTCCCGTCAAATTGGAAAGCTCTCTCAAAGAAATATAGTCTCTTCCCACCATAAATCGTTTATAGAAACGAAAACGGGACAATAATTTCTTGGTCTTTCTGCCATTTAGATAAAGGGCACCCCCAAGACCTGCCAATAAGAAAAAGGGCAACAGCACACCGATATCCAATATGCCATAATAAAAGTTCCTTATAAACCCTGCACAAAATAGAATTCCTGCCCCTATGGCAACCAAAGCCCCCACAAATTGGCTGAGAAAACTTATAAATCTGCCCTTGGGTCTCGTCTCAAATATCTTCACGTTCTTTTTCTTTCTTCCAAACACCCTCGTATCACCTTTCCGGTTTGTCTCTTCTATATCAATGAAAAAGGGCTCTGTGCTGTCATCACATTGTATCACTGACACAGTCCGCCCATCTTATTATTTACCCTATAAATTATACCCTATAGACACAAAAAAGGCAACAAAAATGCCCTGTCTCCAAAGAGACAGGGCAAATATATCATCTCAGTCTTCTGAAATCCTATTCCATGAAAGATCTTCCGATTGCATCTGCTGCTAAGATAGCTGCATATACATCTTTTGCTGTAAGTTCGAAAGGCATGTTGTGGCATGTATCTGTAGGAGCTGCTGTAGCTTCTGCAACTGCCATGATTTCTTCTTCTTTTACTTCTGTAATACCAAGTTCTGCTAATGTGATAGGAAGTCCTACTCTTGTACAGAAATCGATTACTTCGTATAATTCTTCTTCTGGAGCATTTTCAAGAACTAACTGTACGATTGTACCGAAAGCAACTTTTTCTCCATGATACATATGATGGCACTGTGGAAGTACAGTGAAACCATTGTGGATTGCGTGAGCGCCTGCAAGACCGCCGGATTCGAAACCGATACCGGAGAGTAATGTGTTAGCTTCTACTACTTCTTCTACCGCTTTTGTACAAACATTAGCTTCGCAAGCGTATTTTGCTAATTCTCCTTTTTCGATTAATGTTTCATAACATTTCTGAGCTAAAGACATAGCTGCAACAGTTGGAAGTCCACCTGCGCAAGATGCAGCACCAGAAGCTTCACAAGCTCTTGCTTCAAAATATGTAGCCAATGCATCACCCATACCAGATACTAATAATCTTGCTGGAGCTTTTACAACTACGTCAGTATCTACTAATACTAAGTTAGGGTTAGCTGGTAACCAGAGATATTCTTCAAATACACCGTCATCTGTATAAACTACAGATAATGCAGAACAAGGAGCATCTGTGGAAGCAATTGTAGGAACGATTGCTACAGGGATGTTGTTGTAATATGCAACGGCTTTGGATGTGTCAAGGATTTTACCTCCACCAACACCAACTACAACATTGATACCATTTGCTTTAACGATCTCGATCAGTCTGTTAATCTCTGTACGAGAACATTCGCCGTTGAATTCATCGTAGATAAGTTCTACGCCAGCTTCTGCGAAAGAAGCATCGATGGTAGCTTTATTTCTCTTTAATCCGCTAGGAGAAACTAATACTAAAGCTTTGTTTCCGAGTTTTGCTACATAAGTACCAAGATTGTTCATTTCGCCTGCGCCCTGTACATATTTGCCAGGAGCAATAATTACTTTTGCCATAAAATTGACCTCCTTATAAAAAACTGTTACCATTTTGGCAATCAACAGTTATCTCACATATTCTTATGTTATCAAAGTTGAACAGTTTTTTCAAGTCCTTTTCACATTTTTTAGTGAAAATTTCTAGTTGTTTTTTATCTTTTCTGTCATTTTCCCACATGAAATCAAAATTTTGTTTGCATATTTTTTACATATTGTTATCAAAAAAATAACAACCAATCCTCCTTTTCATTTACATTTTCATCGGTTATAATAGATTTAAGAAACGAAAGGAGACTTTACAAAATGGAAACAATGAAAGATATGGAAAAAGAATTAAACGAATCCTTTGATAAATTCAGCGAGGGTTCCATGGATGGTTTTGACAGCGAGGAAGCCTTTGCATGGGACAAAGCGGCACAGTATATGGAAGAAGGCACTGTTCTTTCACTCACTGTAGACGGCGTAGTAAAGGGCGGCGTGATTACATATGTGGAAGGTCTTCGCGGCTTTATTCCTGCTTCCCAGTTGAGCTTACAGTACGTGGAAGATTTAAATGACTGGCTGAAGAAGGAGATTGAAGCAAAAGTCATCGAAGCAGATCCTGAAAACAAGCGTCTCGTTCTCTCCTGCAAAACAATCCTTTTGGATAAAGCAAGAGAAGAGAAAGAAAAACGTATCAATGCCGTTGCTGTCGGCAGCATTTTAGAGGGAACCGTACAGTCCTTACAGACTTACGGCGCATTTATCGATTTGGGTGAAGGTCTCTCTGGTCTGGTACATATCTCACAGATCAGCCAGAAGCGCATCAAAAAACCTAGCGAAGTGCTCACTGTAGGCGATACAGTAAAAGTTAAAGTTGTCAAAGTAGAAAATGGCAAGATTGGCCTTAGCATGAAGGTGCTGGAAGAAGCCATCGAAGAACCCGTAGAGGAAGTATTTGATTATAAAGAAGAAGGAGAAGCTGCTACCAGCCTTGGCTCTCTCTTAGCAGGCTTTACCTTCGAATAAAGATAGGGTGATACTATGACTCCAATTTTAGAATGCAAGAACTTGACCAAAAGCTACCGCAAAGAGCGCAATGCACTAAGTCAGGTCAACCTTACTCTGCAGCCAGGACATATCGTCGGGCTACTTGGACCAAATGGCAGTGGAAAAACAACTTTTATCAAGCTTGCAGCCGGTCTTCTCACCCCCACGGAGGGTGAGATTTTGATCAAGGGCATCCAGCCGGGACCTATCACAAAGGCTATGGTTTCCTATCTACCGGATCGCACTTATTTTCACGACTTTCGAAGAGTTTGTGATCTAATCCAGTTTTTCAAGGATTTTTATAGTGATTTTGATCCAGAACAGGCTTACCGACTCTTACAGGATCTCGGTATTAAACCTACTGATCGTCTAAAGTCCATGTCAAAAGGTACCAAAGAGAAGATGGAATTGATTCTCACCATGAGCCGCAATGCCGAGCTCTACCTTTTGGATGAACCCATCGGTGGTGTAGACCCTGCTGCCAGAGATTATATTTTAAATACCATTATTCGAAACTATAATCCCACCGCCACAGTAATCATCTCCACCCATCTGATTCAGGACGTGGAACCAATTTTAGATGATGTAATCTTCATTAAGGAAGGACATCTTGTTCTATATGATTCTGTTTCCCACATAAAGGAGACAGAACAGACCACTATCGATGGACTTTTTAGGGAGGTGTTCAAATGTTAGGTAAACTTGTCAAACAGGAAATGAAGATTACTTCCCGCACCATCTTACCTATGTACCTCTGTTTTGTGGTGGCAACTCTCCTTTTAAAGCTTTCCTTTGCTTTTTCGGAGGGCAACTTCCTTTTTATCGTACATGAGAGCAGTATTCTGAATTTACTTCAGGTCTTGCTAATTTTTGCCTATGTTATTTTATTGGTGGGCGTTGTGCTTTTAACTTATTTTCTCGTTCTCAAACGTTTTTACTCCGGTATGTTTGGAGATGAGGGCTACTTGATGTTCACCCTTCCGGTAACTACAAGACAGCTTTTAAACAGTAAACTAATCAGTTCCTTCCTTTGGATGCTGATTTGTGCTCCATTGATTTTAGGTTCTTTTTTCCTACTCTTTTGGAATACCTCTACCTATCAGGAGCTTATGTACGGACTTTCCTTTGTTTCAGATGAATTATTCATTTTACAGACTAGTGGATTTTCTCTGGGACTAATCCTGATTGAATTGATTGTTCTTGGTGTCATCGATATCTTCTCCTCTTTACTGAGCTTTTATCTTGCCATGACACTGGGACATCACTTCTGCAGCGAACATCGACTGTTAGGATCCATCGGATTCTACCTTGCCATCGGCATGGCAGAATCCACTGTTTCCTCTTTCCTACAGTCCTTCTTTATAGATATTACAAATATGCGTGCCATAGCAGAGATATATAACGGCCTTTCCCATACTTTTTTCATCAGTATTGTCTTGTCAATTGTACTGGTTTTGGTATATTATATAGTTATACATCATTTTTTGGATAAGAAATTAAATTTATCCTAGATGGATTATAAATTTTTAATTTGCGTTTTCTCATTTCTGCATCTTGCGGCAAGTGAGGAGGATCCGCCTCCTTTCTTGTCGCGTTTTTTTATTTATAGATAATGCCTTTATTTCTTCCTGTTCTTTCTCCACAAACCATTTCTTTTCCCTACATAATTTATCTTCCCCCCCTTCCTTAATAGGTAAATGCTGTGGTAAGCCATCCATCCATATAGGAAAGCTCTGTCTCCCGCTTCTGTTCATCCCAAGTAAGGAAAAGCCCCGGCACTGCTTTTTTGTTAAATTGACTTTTTATTTTCTCTTCCATATAAACTAATGTTTCCTCTCCCTGCTCGGTCTCTGAAAGATAAAAAAGAGAAACCTTTTGTTGCTTGTTTAATTCTCCATTAAAATATGGAATTATCTCCGAGAGAACATCTTCTTCTCCTTCTTCCCATCCCACAAAAATCAAACTAGCTCCTCCGATGGACTTTTCTATTTCCTTTTTTGCCATTCGATCCAGATAGCAAATCTTTGCCCTCACTTTATTCTGAATTTCCTTTGCCGCTTCCTCTATTTTTCCTTGGCCTTTTATCAAAATCACCACATCCTCATCGTTGGTATCGTATCGTTTTTCCGGTGTTCCTCGTTGCGCCGCCAAGACAGTAACGGTGCAAAACACCACAAAAAAAAGAGCCATCAGGCATATCATTAATTTTTTCATGGAATTCCTCCTCTAGTAATTAATGTATGCCTGTCCGGCTCAAATATTCCTATTCATTAAAATCTATTTTTTATTCTTTCTGATTTGCTGGTTCCACCGCAACCATCTTTCCTTTGATCTTCACATGCTTCATGGCATCCAGCACATCTCTGGCATATTCCATTGGTACTTCCACAAAGGTATAATGATCATGCACATCAATACAGCCGATGAGTTTTCCTGGTACTCCAGTCTCTCCGGCTAATGCTCCCACGATGTCTCCCGGTCTTACACGGTTTTTGCGTCCAATGTTAATAAAGAGACGAACCATACCTTCTTCCACGGCTCCGGTATCGCCGAAATCTTCTTCTTCCGGTTCCGGTACACTGGATGAGATTTTAAGAAGCGCCGCCGCATATTCCATAGCGGTGGAATCGGAATCGTTTACTTTCTTTTCAATCCATTCCAGATACGTCTTCAAATCATCGTTTTCAATCACATGTTCTACCTGTTCGAAAAGTTTTTCCATCTTTGTGTTGACTACATCGTTTAAAGATGGCACTTTTCTAGCGTAAATCTTTGTCTTACAATATCTTTGGATATCCTTTAATTTGTAAATCTCCTTGCCAGAAATAAAGCTGAAGGCTCTTCCTTCCCTTCCTGCTCTTCCGGTTCTTCCGATGCGGTGTACATAATACTCCTCATCCTGTGGAAGGTCATAGTTAAATACTGCCTCCACCTCATCTACGTCAATTCCTCTGGCCGCCACATCTGTCGCCACCAAAATATCTGTCTTTCCAGCGCGAAATCCCTGCATAACACGGTCTCTTTGTTCCTGCTTCATATCACCATGTAATCCTGCCGCAAAATAACCACGTCCCAGAAGACCATTTACCAAAAGATCTACCTGTTTCTTTGTATTACAGAACACCACAGAAAGCTTTGGATTATAAATATCAAGCAATCTAGAAAGCACTTCCTCTTTGTTCTTAGAACGCACTTCGTAGTAGAACTGTTCAATCTGCGGTACAGTCAGTTCCTTCTTAGTCACCTTGATGATCTCCGCATTTTTCTGATATTTCTTTGTAATCTCCAAAATTGGTTTTGGCATTGTGGCAGAAAACAGTACCGTCTGTCGCTCCTCTGGAACCCCCTCCAAGATTGTCTCAATATCTTCTCGAAATCCCATATTCAGCATCTCATCTGCTTCATCCAAAACCACCGTATGAACCATGTCCATCTTAATAGTCTTTCTTCTCATATGGTCCATAACACGTCCCGGCGTACCAATCATCAACTGGACTCCGCCCTTTAAGGAACGAATCTGTTTTACAATTTCCTGTCCACCGTAGATAGGAAGCACCTTAATGCCATGCATATATTTTGCCAGATTTCTAATCTCATCTGCTACCTGAATGGCCAATTCTCTTGTTGGGCAGAGAACAATCGCCTGTAATTTCTTATTTTTGGGATCAATTTTTTCTAATAAAGGAATACCAAAAGCCGCGGTCTTTCCCGTTCCCGTCTGAGCCTGACCGATCAGATCCACGCCACTCATCATAGCGGGAATCGCCTTTGTCTGGATAGGAGATGTTTCCTCAAATCCCATTGCCTTTACTGCTTTTAAAATTTCGGGTCTCAATCCCAGTTGTTCAAATCCTAGTCTCTCCATATATTCTCCTTTTCTTCGAGAAATTTAAAGTTGTCGTCGGAAAGAATTGGCAGAAATGCCTCAAATGGAATCTCGTCAAATTCACATCCATAATCGTTGGCACCAAACCATTTTCCTTCCTTTGCTGTCTGATTTAAGCCGCGGGCAAATTTTGTCTCATTGGAACAGTCATGCACTGCAATGTCCCATCCCTCTTCGTCCGCAATCTTCATAAATTTCAATGTTAATTCCCGGCTCCAGATTGGAGAAATATAGCCATGACGGCAAATATATAAACTTTCTCCCTCATAGTTCCAGATATTATTTGGATTCAAATGCAGCTCTGCACAGTTGATGAAATCAAATCCTGTGCCAAGAATTGCCTCCTTCTTTGCAAAGAATCCCTCAAAAAATTCTGGTGTCATAGGGGTTTCGATTCCAACTGCCGGAATATATTTTTTGGCTAAACGCATATTTTCGATTACCATGTCAGAGCAGTTGCTGGCTCCCAAATTAAATCGGATCTCGTCTAACCCGGCTTCTCCCAATTTTTTCAGAGTTTCCTCTGTTGCCAGAAGCCCATTGGTATATAAATGCTGATACACTCCATTGTCTTTGAATTTTTTTACAATAGAATAGTATTTTTCAATCTCCATAAATGGTTCTAAATAAACGTATGCCACCCCTGTTGGCTTGTCGTGGATGGAAAAGAGTAAATCCAAATCCTTCTCATAAAATTTGGTCTCTCCAATCTCCCACATTCCCTCGCCAATTGGCATAATTTCATCAAATTCTCCATAGTTATAGCAAAATTTGCACTGAATATTGCACTTGTGGGTCTTTCGGATGGCAGTCAAACCTTTTCCCGTCAAACAGGACTTACATCCCTTGGCAAACTTTTCGTCATTTCCTACATATAAGGTTCTCCCCTGCAGAGATTTTAATCCCTTGATTTCAGATTTTAATTTATCATTTCTTGCATCGATCGCCGCCTCAATCTGTGCAAACACAGAGTAAATAATCTCGTAATGATCTCGCATCAATTCTTCCTCTTCTGGAAGATTGGCAAAAAACTCAAACCATGCGTAGGCATCTTTTTTTGATATTTTCATATTTTTTCTCCTATTATTTTATAATTCCTCGTTCTTTTCCCCGATTCACTGCCTGCATCCGATTATTTACCCCCAATTTTTTATATAAACTGTAGATATGACTTTTCACCGTGGGCAGTTTTAAATTCTGTTCTTGACAAATTTCCTGGTTGGTCAATCCCCGACTGATGTCCTGCAAAATAATGGTCTCCATCATCGTAAGGGATTCTTCTTCCTTATATTTTCGAAATTCCGCTTGGTGCCTTGTCTCTTTTTTTGCCCCGCGAAGAATTACTTCCAAATAATCCTCCATAGGCATATGGTTGACATTCCCATAATTGTATTTCTTCTTGCGGCGCCATCCCTCCGGTGTGGTTTGCTTTAGCCATTCCATATAGGATTCCAGCACTTCCCGTCCAACAGTGCCATATTGAGTATAAAATCCCACATAACGATTTTGCTCACTGATCAAAAAGGACTCCAGAGTGTTTCGAAGAGCCTGTCCTTTTTTTCCTTTCTGCCAGTTCACTACGGCCATCTGAAAAAGCGCCTCCGCGCAAAAGCGATTTTTATGGTAACTTTGCAGATATGGAAGCAGAGTGGTCAGTATTCGTTCTGCCTTCTTATAATGTCCCAGCAAAATATATCCCTTTGCCTGCAGACACAGAACACCGTAGTTATCCTCCGCCACAATGTCCCACACTTCTTCCTCCATACTTCGAAGCCATCTGGATAAACGCTCCGGTTCCTTCAACCAAGTGGCATAGAGCCCTGCGATAGCCTCCGTATTGCGGACACATACTGGATTTTCTTCCGTCAAAAGAGAAGACTCCAGCCAAAGAATCTGTTCTTTCATACTGTCATCTTTTTTGGTTCCCATTCGCTTACAAAGCAAGTAAAAACCAGAAAGACGTACTTTCCACATTTCTTGACCAGAGCTCAAAAAGAAGCTCTGTTCCATATCGTGTCCCGTTACCCAGCGAAGAAGATTCTCATCTTCCTCCAAAATACTGTCCTCTCTCTTAGTCTCCAAATAGTAGTCTATTCGAGCAAGTTGGTACACCACCCATTCCCATTCACCAAGATGTTCCTTCCAGATTCGCGCTCTTCGTTTTTCTTCTTTTCTGGCTCCAGTAAAAAGACCGGTAAGATCTCGTATTCCACAAAGATAGGAGTATCCATCTCCCAACACCCCATAAAGGTGCATCCGCTCTCCCGCTTCCAGCAAAGCAAGCCACTCTTCCAGGGTTACATTAGGATTTACATACATGAGATTTAGGTATATCTCTTCTTTTTTTCTTTTTTCTTCTTCTGTCTTTGCTTTCCACTTTTTCACACAGACAATTTCCTGTGCTAGGCCTTCAAAATCTTGTCTTTCATAGCATTTCATTCCTCTTAGATAGTGATGTTCCAGACTTCCTAGCCTTTTTTGCATAACCATATCATAAGGAACCTGTAAAAAAGGAACCTTGCTGTAATGACGAAGTAAGCAGTCTCGATAGGCTTCCGGAGATTCTTTTTGCCAAACAAGAAGAGCGGCCTTTATAAAGCCTCTTTCCTCATACCAAAAAGCCAGTTCCTTGCGATTAAAACTTTCCCTTTCTTCCATCATTCCTACCAAAACTGGAGCCAATTTGTATCTTTTTCGGATCGGCTCATACAGAAGAAAGCCCTTTCGATGTAAAGAAATCATTTTTTCCTTCACGCTCTGCCAATGCCAAAACTCTTGACACAATTCCTCTGTTACCCACGGACACACTGCAATATCTCTTAGCAAATGCTGTTCCTCTTTGGAACAGCTTCCCAACAACTCTTCTTGTACATAACTGCGAATTTCATAACTCTCCTGCAGTTGATGCAATGTCTTGTAGGGTTTCCAAAGACGGCAGGCGAGTTCCACATATCCTGCCCATCCCCCAGTGAGACGATGCAGTTCCTCGCTATGATAGGAACATGCTCCTTCCTCTATCATCCGCTGTACTTCTAATCTGGTAAATAACAGTTCCTCCTGAAAAATAATGGTCAATTTCCTTTTCCAAAGCAGGGAAAGCATGGATGCCGGAAGATACTCTCTTCCCACCAAAATCACTCGACTTGTCACCGGCATCTGCTGAATCCATGTGCAGAGCATGCTACAAATTTCTTCCTCCTGCACTTTATGAAAATCTTCCAATACAACCCAGATTGTCTCCTGTCTCATTCGCTCTTTCAACCATTCTAAGGTATCTCGCAGTTTATCCTGCTTTTCTCCCATCCAAAGGACATAGGATGTCACCTCCGGATGTTTTGCAAGAAGCATTCTAACAGCCGTCGTCTTTCCGGAAGCCGCCGCTCCCTCAACATAAATAGAAGGGAATACTGCGATTCCCTTCTCCAAACTTGCTGTTTTATCTATATATAGTTGATTCTTTTGCAATGTTTCATAGTGATTATCCACTCTGATCTCCATTCTGTTGTCTCTTCCTGACAACTCTGTTCACGATGAATATACCCCTAATACTATTCATCTCTTGTTAAGATCTTCCCTTGAACCAGTCGATCCAAGAATTCTCGAATATCTTCCCTTGCAACTTCCTCTTCCACATCGTACTCTTTCAGAATACCTTCTACCAATTGATCTTCTGTCACTTCATTCTGTAACATATTCCAGAGAACTACCCCCACTTCGTTCACTGTGATCAGCCCATTAAACTCTAACACCGTCTGACCAGTGGGAATGATAACATAATCTCCTGCTATTTCTCTGAGAACAAATTCTTTGTTAATACGCATAAGCATTAACTCCTTTATCTATTATACTCCCTCTTACATCTGCAACAAAAATATTATAGCTCACACTTTCTTCTTTTGCAACGGCAATTTATCCAAATAATGGTGTGCTAAAATATCGCTCTGCCGTATCTGGCAGTACTGTCACAACGGTCTTTCCAGGTCCCAATTTCTTCGCCAGCTGAATAGCTGCTGCCACATTGGTTCCACTGGAAATACCGCACATCAACCCTTCTTTTCTCGCCAAATCCTTGGCGGTCTGGATTGCCTCCTCGTCTGTCACCACATAGATGTCATCGTAAATCTGTGTATTCAAAATCTCCGGAATCAAGCCATCTCCGATTCCCATCTGAAGATGCGTTCCCACAGTTCCCCCTGCGAGAATAGCTGCATTTTCCGGTTCCACTGCCCAAATCTCAATCTGCGGATTCAGAGATTTCAAGGTTTCCCCGATTCCTGTGATGGTTCCACCGGTTCCGATACCAGAACAAAAACCGTCGATAGGTCCTGCC
>CAYLUV010000031.1:0-16131 GCA_964386955.1 uncultured Lachnospiraceae bacterium | reverse complement strand
GGTAGTTTAAGTCGTAGGATACGATTGTGCCATATTTCTTAGCTGCTTTACAAGCTGCGATAACTGTCTCACATGCCTGTTCAGATAAAGCTGCGTAGATACCGCCTGTGTGTAACCAACGAACGCCAAGTGTACCGAAAATATAATCAAAGTCAAAATCTTCTGGTGTCGCTTTGGAGATGGCTGTGTTTGCACGGTCGGAACATCCAACTGCTCCACGGATACCATATCCTCTTTCTGTAAAGTTGATACCGTTACGGCATACACGACCGATTCCGTCTGTCTTCATCCATTTGATGAGGGATGTATCTACACCACCCTGCAGGATGAAATCTTCCATCAGCATACCAACTTCATTATCGGCAAAAGCTGTAATAACTGCAGTCTTTAAGCCGAAGCATCTTCTAAGGCCACGAACAACGTTGTACTCTCCGCCGCCTTCCCATGCACGGAACTGTCTGGCTGTACGGATTCTTCCTTCACCCGGATCAAGACGAAGCATTACTTCTCCTAATGATACGGCATCAAACATACACTCTTCTTTTGGTCTTAAATTAAAATTCATAGTCTTCCTCCTTGGATCATAAAAATACTTTATTCTCCATTTCGTAACTTCCATTTTTAAACCGTCTATCATTATAATAACAGAACACCAGAAAAGTCAACAATATAATTGAAAAATACACCCTTACACAAAAATATTACAAAAATTTTCGCATTTGCTCCATATTATTTTCCTCTGTCTTTAAAAGCTGCTGTGCCAACTCCTTGATTTTTGGATTGCTTCCCCCATACTCCTTCTGGTTTCGAAGGATCTTGGTCACTCCCATGGCGCTTCCCTGATACATCATTTCTGCCAAATGAGCTTCTGAATCATCCTGCATGGTTTTCATCATCGTCATGGTCTTAGAGGACATTTTCGCCACCGGAGAGATTTCCTCCAACTTTCCATCCTTTTCCAGAATCAATTTTTCTGCTTCCTTATATATAGAAGCATACTCTTCCTTTTGGGTCTCCAATGTCTTTCGAAATTTTTCTGTCTTTGTATAGGGCATAATATCTTCAATTCCTTTACATCCCATCTGGGAATTTTTTGCTATGAGCTGCAGCAATTCCATATCGTTTAACATCCTTTTTTTCCTCCTATTTGTTCAATTTATTTCATATTATCTCTAAATCCCGCCAAAAATATACCTTTACTTTCTTCTTCATCCTTTGTCCACATTGCATAATCTTGTTATTTTAATCACAAGAACATCAGAAAAAATTAAGGTTTTTTTAAAGTTAAAATTTTAATTTTTGCACAATTTCACAAAAAATTATCGAAAAATCATTGACATATTAGGCAAAATCATTTAATATAACTCTATGATACATCATAAGTCATATTTATGAAACACAATTTTATACTAAAGCTAATCTAATTTTATTTAAGCATTGAGGGGCTTAAAGATTATTATGGATTATCTTTAATAGGAGGTATTATTATGAGTATTTTACTTAACGCTCTTGCTGCATTTGGTGGCGGATGTCTCGCTGCATGTATCGGTGCTGTACCTGCATTCGTTATGACAGGTCTTGTTGCTATCGTTGGTGCTGTTGTTGCTACAGGTGGAGCAGCAGCAGGTGCTACTGTATTCGGAACAGTTGCTTTCGGAACATTCTTTGGACCACACATCTCTTTCGCTGGTGGTGTAGCTGCTACAGCTTACGCTGCTAAAAAAGGCCACATCGAAGCTGGTGCTGCTGTTGGCACACCTTTAGCTCCACTTGGTCAGGCTGACGTTATCGCAGTTGGCGGTCTCTTTGGTGTTATCGGCTGGGTTATCGGAACATACATCGTTCCTGCAGTATTCGGCGGAATCATTCCTTTCGGAACAGACGCTCCTGGAATGACAGTAGTTATTTCTGGCATCATCGCTCGTTTAGTATTCGGTACAAGAGGTCTTGCTTCTGGAACTAAAGGATCCATCACAAACGCACAGTCCGTACTTATCGCTGTTGCATTCTCTTTAATGGTTGGTGGAACTGGTGTTGCACTTGCAGCTGCAGGCATGGATATGTCTTCTTACAACATCCTTGTATTCGGTATCGCTGCATTCACACTTATCCTTCCAGGAACACCTGGATGGCATCAGATCGGTATCATTTCTGCATACGCTACAATGATCGGTCTTGGCGCTGGTATGAGCAGTATCGCAGTAGTTCTCTTCGCAGTA
Organism: uncultured Lachnospiraceae bacterium; assembly: GCA_964386955.1. Taxonomy (GTDB): domain Bacteria; phylum Bacillota; class Clostridia; order Lachnospirales; family Lachnospiraceae; genus SIG292. Next base: position 13,912 of record CAYLUV010000031.1, on the reverse strand, counting down.
GTAGCTGGTGTTGTTTCCAACTTCTTATGCGACGCAGAAGGATACTTCATCAACTCTGACGTTGATTCCCACATCGACGGTCCTGGATTTGCTATCTGCTTAATGACAATCGTTCTTAACATCGTAGCTACTCTCGTTTAATTAGAAGAGTATATAGGATCTTAGATTAATAAAAAAGTACGAACGAATACATGAATATGATTTATGAATAAAAGGAGGGAACGCATCCCTCCTTTTTATGTTGCCTTTTTTAGTTGTTATTTGCTGTGTGCCACCTGGTACCAGTTTTCTTTTCGTACTCCCACGTTTACACCGAGCTTCTTCTGCAGCCCTTCGTAGGCTTCTCCATGGAAATACTTTGCCTGTGCCGGACAGATCTGAATACAAGCACCGCAACGGATACAGGTCTTTGGATCAATCTCCTTTGGATTCATATCGCTAATTGCCTGTACTGGACATCTTCCCACACAGAGATTACAGTAAAAACATGCTGCTGTGGTCTCCACAGTGAAAGGAAGTGTTCCCATCGGTTCCTTGGCATATGGATACTGACCCGGTATATCCAATGCTTTTGCATCGTAAGTTACCAATAATTTCAATGTTTCTCTCACTTCCACACCAAAGGCTTCAATCTGAGACATATCTTCTGTATCTGGACGATGCCGTCCTAAATCTTTCAAATAGGTATGCTGTGCTGAAAAATAGCCGGCTCCCACTGGAATAAATCCCTTATCTGTGAGACACTTCTTCAGTTCCAATAAAGCATCTCCCACTGCATTGTTTCCATAGGATGTTACAAGGATTACTGGTGTGTTGATGCCATGAAATCCTTCCAACGCCTTAGTTACCACTGCAGGAAGTCTGCCTCCATAGATAGGAGCACCGATGATCAAAAGATCATTTTCTTTAAATCTGTGTTCCTTTTCTCGTTCTTCCATCTCTGTGAGATCAATATCAGCCATGGCATAGTCAGAAAATGCTTTCCCAACGCCCTTTACAATACGTTCCGTATTGCCCGTTGGACTGAAATATGCCTGCCATACTTTTAAGATTTTCATGATAAAAACCTCCTCTTCTACCATTTCCACACGATATATTTATTATACGCTTACGCAAAAAAAGAGACAAGCAACATATTTGTTACCTGTCTCTACTCTTTTGCATTTTTATTCCAAATAGCGTTTGAGATATTGCCCGGTGTAGGAGGCCGGAATCTTCGTCACTTCCTCCGGTGTTCCAGTGGCAACCACGGTTCCACCGCCTTCGCCCCCTTCCGGTCCCATATCAATAATATAGTCCGCGGTCTTGATTACTTCCAGGTTGTGTTCGATGACCACTACCGTATTGCCGCCCTCACAGAGCTTTCCTAAAATATTGATCAGCTTGTGTACATCTGCAAAATGTAATCCTGTAGTGGGTTCGTCCAGGACGTAGATGGTCTTTCCTGTGCTTCGCTTGCTAAGCTCTGTAGCAAGTTTAATTCGCTGGGCTTCCCCACCGGATAAAGTAGTGGAAGGCTGTCCCAACTTGATATAGGAAAGCCCTACATCATAGAGTGTCTGGATTTTTCTCTGAATACTTGGCAAATTTTCAAAAAATGGTACGGCTTCCTCCACTGTCATATCCAACACATCAAAAATGCTTTTTCCCTTATATTTCACTTCCAAGGTCTCTCTGTTATATCGATGTCCATTGCACACGTCACATGGTACGTAGACATCCGGCAGGAAATGCATCTCAATCTTTAAAATACCGTCTCCGGCACAGGCTTCACATCGTCCGCCTTTCTTATTAAAACTGAAACGCCCCTTGTCGTATCCCCTTGCCTTAGCGTCCTTTGTCATGGCAAACAGGTCACGAATCTGGTCAAATACTCCTGTGTATGTGGCCGGATTGGATCTCGGGGTACGACCAATAGGCGACTGATCAATGGCAATGATCTTATCCAACTGCTCTACCCCTTCTATGGTCTTATGCTCTCCTGCCTTGATTTTCGCCCGATTCAACTTTCTGGCAAGACTTTTGTACAAAATCTCATTGATGAGAGAACTTTTTCCAGAACCGGACACACCAGTTACGCAAGTCATTACCCCAAGAGGAATATTCACATCGATATTTTTTAGGTTATTTTGCTTGGCTCCCTTTACTGTAATCCAACCTGTAGGTTCCTTTCTTGTATCCGGCACTGGAATCTTAATCCTTCCGCTAAGATAAGCACCTGTGATAGAATCTGGATTCTCCATAATCTCCTGTGCCGTTCCTTGTGCCACCACATGGCCACCCAAAGAACCTGCTCCTGGTCCAATGTCTATAATATGATCTGCTGCCAGCATGGTATCTTCATCGTGTTCTACTACCAACAGGGTATTTCCCAGATTCTTCAAATCCTTCAAGGCTTGAATTAACTTATCGTTGTCCCTCTGGTGAAGGCCGATACTTGGTTCATCCAAAATATAGGCTACTCCCACCAATCCGGAGCCAATCTGCGTCGCCAATCGAATACGCTGTGCCTCTCCGCCAGAAAGACTTCCAGTAGCTCTGGATAAAGTCAAATACTCCAATCCAACTTGATTTAAAAATCCAACTCTAGACTTAATCTCTTTTAAAATCTGTTCTCCGATCAATTTCTGTCGGTCTGATAATGGCATAACATCCAGAAAAGAATGGAGTTTTTTCACAGACATATGGGTAATCTCTGTAATGTTCTTGTCCGCTACCGTCACCGCCAGAGATTCCGGCTTCAAACGCTCTCCATGACAGGAATCACATGGCGTAATCGTCATATAGGACTCATATTCCGCCTTCATGCTCTCTGAGGACTCCCGATATCGTCTCTGACAGTTCTTGATCAAGCCCTCAAATGCCACATCGTAGATTCCTTCCCCGCGCTGTCCCTTATAGCGTACTTTTACCTCATGTCCATCGGTACCGTGAAGAATAATCTTCTTAGCTTCCTCACTCATATCCTGATATGGAACCGTAAGATCAAAATGATATTCTTCTGCCAATGCGTCTAATATGGCACGACTAAAACTCTTTTTATTGGAACTGGAAGCCCAGCCCATCACGGTAATAGCACCGTCTGCAATGCTGACACTTTGATCTGGAATCATCAGCTCCACATCAAATTCCATCTTATAACCAAGGCCAGCACAAACTGGACAGGCACCGAAGGGGTTGTTGAAAGAAAAACTTCGCGGTTCAATCTCGTCAATGCTGATATTACAATCAGGGCAGGAAAAGCTCTGGCTAAAGTTCACCTCTTCCCCGCCGATAATATCCACCGTCATAAGGCCATCTGCCAAATGAAGTACCGTCTCAATGGAATCTGCCAATCGTTTTTCCATACCCGGGCGAACCACCAAACGATCCACCACAATCTCAATATTATGTTTTTTATTTTTCTCCAGAGAAATCTGCTCAGACAGATCATAGATATTGCCATCTACTCGCACACGGACATAACCACTCTTCTTTGCCTGTTCAAATATTTTTACATGTTCGCCCTTTCTCCCTCTGACGATTGGCGCAAGAAGCTGAAATTTTGTGCCTTCCGGACATTCCATAATGGCATCTACCATCTGGTCTACCGTCTGTTTTTTAATCTCTTTTCCACATTTTGGACAATGAGGAATCCCCACTCTGGCATACAAAAGACGTAGATAGTCGTATATCTCTGTCACCGTTCCTACAGTAGAACGTGGATTTCGGTTGGTGGATTTCTGGTCGATGGAAATAGCCGGAGAAAGTCCTTCGATCTTATCCACATTTGGTTTCTCCATCTGTCCTAAAAACTGTCTTGCGTAGGAGGACAAAGACTCCATATATCTTCTCTGTCCTTCCGCATACACCGTATCAAAAGCCAGCGATGACTTACCGGAACCACTAAGCCCCGTCAACACCACAAATTCATTTCTAGGAATATCCAGATCAATATTTTGCAGGTTATGTTCCTTCGCCCCTCTAATCTTGATATATTCCCTAAGATACTCTCTATTTTTGCTCATTTTTTATCTTTTTCTCCTATTTGGAAAAATAATCTTTTCCCACGCTTCGCACTGGTAGGACTAATCGTCGTAATCCCGCAGTGCCACTTTTAATTCTTTTAACTGGTCTCTTAAAACTGCTGCTTCCTCAAAGTTCAGTTCTGCTGCCGCCTTATTCATCTTGTTAGTCACTTTTACGATAAGAGCATTTAATTCCTTCTTACTCATAGATTCCACATCCTTAGTAAAGTCTTCTTTTTGCTCTTTCTCATCGTTAGAAATGCTGATCAAATCACGCACGCCCTTAATTATGGTCTTCGGTATAATATCATGTTCCTTATTGTAGGCATCCTGAATGGCTCTTCTTCGCTCTGTCTCACGAATGGCCCGGTCCATAGAATCGGTTCGGTTATCCGCATACATAATCACTCGTCCCTCTGCATTTCTCGCCGCACGACCGATGGTCTGCACCAAGGATGTCTCAGAACGCAAGAAACCTTCTTTATCCGCATCTAAGATGGCAACCAGCGCCACCTCCGGTATGTCTAACCCCTCTCGCAGCAAGTTGATACCAACCAACACATCAAAAACACCCATGCGAAGATCTCGCACAATCTCCACTCGTTCCAATGTATCAATATCGGAATGCAAATATTTCACTCGCACCCCGGAATCTCGCAGATATTCCGTCAAATCCTCCGCCATACGCTTCGTCAAAGTGGTAATCAGGACTTTGTGCCCCATGGCTGTCTCTTTGTTTACTTCCGATAGAAGATCATCAATCTGCCCTTCCGTCGGCTTTATCTCAATCGGCGGGTCTAACAGCCCCGTTGGACGGATAATCTGTTCTGCCCGAAGAAGTTCATGCTCTTCCTCATACACATTTGGTGTCGCAGAGACAAATAACATCTGATCGATCTTTTGCTCAAATTCTCCAAAGTTTAATGGTCTATTATCCAAGGCAGATGGCAGTCGAAAACCATAATCCACCAAAGTACTCTTTCTGGAACGGTCTCCCGCATACATTCCCCTCACCTGCGGAATCGTAATATGCGATTCGTCTACAATCAATAAGAAATCATCCTCAAAGAAATCAATCAGTGTATTGGGCGGTTCCCCCGGTGCAATTCCGGTCAAATGTCTGGAATAATTCTCAATTCCAGAACAAAATCCTGTCTCCTTCAGCATCTCCAGATCAAAGTTGGTACGTTCCCCGATGCGCTGGGCTTCCAAGAGCTTATCATGGGCTTTAAAATAGGCAATCTGCTCTTTTAACTCTGCCTTGATGGTCTCTACCGCTCGCTCCAGCTTATCCTGCGAAACAACATAGTGAGAAGCCGGAAAAATAGCCACGAAGTTGAGACTCTTCTTAATCTCTCCCGTCAGAAGATCTACCTCTGTTATTCTGTCTATCTCATCTCCAAAAAATTCAATGCGCACCGCATCATCAAAGGTAGAAACCGGTACAATCTCCACTACATCTCCCTTTACTCGAAAGGTGCCTCGGTGAAAATCCATCTCATTGCGCACATACTGCATATCAATCAACTCATCAATCACTGTATCCCTATCTTTCATCATGCCTGGTCGAAGGGATAACATCATATCCGTATAATCTTCTTTATTACCAATACCATAAATACAGGAAACAGAAGAAACCACAATAACGTCCTTCCGCTCAATCAACGCCGCTGTGGCACTGTGGCGCAGCTTATCTATCTCATCATTGATGGAGGAATCCTTCTCTATATAAGTGTCTGTAGAAGGCACATAGGCCTCTGGCTGATAATAATCGTAATAGGACACAAAATACTCCACCGCATTCTCCGGAAAGAATTCCTTGAACTCCCCATAGAGCTGGGCTGCTAAAGTCTTATTATGTGCTAAAATTAAGGTTGGTTTATTTAATTGTTCAATCACATTGGCCATGGTAAAGGTCTTACCAGAGCCTGTCACTCCCAATAACGTCTGAAATTGGTTGCCCTCCCGGAAGCCCTGCACAAGCTGTTTGATGGCCTGTGGCTGATCACCGGTGGGTTGGTATTCGGAGTGAAGTTTGAAGATATTTTTTTCAGTTTGCATGGGAATGCCTCCAAAAATCTATCGTTTAAAAGTATGTCTATTAATCCAAAATTCATGTGATTTCGTTATAAATATTTTACAAAATTATGCTGCCTTTTTACAAGCCATCATTCTTATATCCGTCTACAGTATACCATTATAAATAAAAAAAGTACAGAAAAACCGAATGTTTGTTCTGTACTTTTTTATTTATTCTTCTACCATTGTAGAATCATCACTTTTTAAATTGGAAGGTTGATAGGATCGTATCTCTACATTAACTGTATTCACTTTGATTCTTTTTTTATACTTTGCATAACTGGGGCTGCATAGCACACATGTCGTCAATATTAGCAGGGACAGCAATGCCATGATTATTGTCATCTTTTTTCTTTTTAAATACGTCATGATTCTTCCCCTTTTTAGTCCATTTGCGTTGCATCTACATAAAGCGACATAACAGCACTGCAATTTTGAAGAACGTCTTTGCTTCCTGTTATTGTGATGACATGAGCGTTTTGCTTTTCTGTGCCTGCATCAAATTTCCCAGCGTCCTCAAAAATATATGTCGTTTTTTCCGCGGTTGCCTCCAATGTTGTGACACCATCTGATATCTTTATACCACTTGGCAATGCCGTATCAAATTCCAGCACCACATCATATTTTATGGCTATCTCAGATATCTTGTCTTCTTTTTTATTAGTCACAACCACCTTATAATTCGCTGCTGGCGTTTCTGAATTACAATCAATTTCCAAAGGATCTCCACTGCCACTGGCATCCACAACAAACGCGGCTACCGCAACTTCATCCGTTCCTTTAGAAGCCGATTCAAATTTTGAAAAGGAAATTCCTGACGCAACAACGGCCGTTATCACCGTTAAAAATAACAATTTAGGTATTAACTTTTCCATCTTCGTTATCATTTGCTGTTAGCTCCTTTTTTATGAAGTACAGAAAAAATGCGACTGCCAAAAGAATCATTGTAAATTTATTTCTCATAAATAGCACAATTTTGCCCATATACGTTAATTTACCGATTACTTTTCCTTCTATGGAATCCATGGTCAAAATGATATGATCCTCCACATTATTATGATCCCCTTTTGTGACATACTGTATTTCCCCATTGACGGTGTTCTTTTTTACAATGCGGTGTGTCACCACATTCTGGCCATCTCTGTAGGAAATAATATCACCAACCTTTAATTTGCTTTCTTCCACTTCTTTTACTATTACCATATCTCCGATATTATAATCAGGCTCCATGCTGCCAGATACGATAATATATGTTTTTATCCCTAAAAAACTAGGCGTTTGATTGGGTTCCCGGATTGTTTTCACAATAATCGTAATATTATATGTTAAGATTACTGCCAATATAATAAATACTAAGACACAAAAAATTTTTTTCAGGTAATTTTTCATTAATCAATCTGAGAAACAACCAATGTGGCATTTACAGTAACATTTTTGGAAGCCTCTGTACCAAGGATTGTATCCCCAGTATCATTCGCATCAAAAGCCCATCTCCACTCAACCTTTGCTGTTGCACTCGTACCCATCTCAATCGCAGTTGAAGGAATGCTGGCTAAGGAATCCGTCCATTCTCCACCATTCAGTCTAAATTCTAACGGAATATCTGCTCCAGAAATCTTATAATTAATTGTATACACAGCATTCACTTCAGAATCATTTTTAATGGATAAATCAAAGGCACCTTGTGTACCCGGTGCAATAAGACCCTCTTTCACATCGCTTTCCGTCGCACCGTTTGTATCCTGAATCGTATCAAATAAATCGAATGCTACTGTGGCATTGGTTCCTGTGATAGATAATTCATTGCCTGCTTTTCCGGCTTTGATATCCCATTTTGCAACCGTTGCCGTATCCTCTCCGGCAGCGGAACTAGAATATTTCGCATAAGTACCGGTTACTAACACCACTGCAATTACTGTAAGAAACATGACAAAGCTTGTTAATTTTATCATTCTGTTTTCTCTCATGTTTTTTCCTCCATTTGTTAATTATTTAAATATTTATCTTCTAATGCTTTTTCAAATGTATTTGTCATCAAATCCATTCCTGCCGCATTTGGATGCAAATTGTCATTGACAGAATAAGAATTATAAATAGTACCACTTATATCACTGGTATATAGATTCACCAAATTCATATCATATTTTTTTGCCAATTTAGCAATGCTGTCATTGTAGGCTGCTAAATTATCATTTATCCTATCCGCTCTCAATGGCATATTCATGACAAACACCTCTGCCTCCGGATAAGCAGTTTTTATTTTATGCAGCATAATGGCATATCCTTCAGCAAAATTATTTGGCTTAGCATAGGTATAAGAGTTTCCATCGTTCTTAATCAATGTGTCAAAATCGATTGCGCCATAGCTTCCTGCCGAATAACCAGCATTTAAGTCATTGATTCCCATATATACCGCTATAATATCCGGTTTGGTTCCCGCATTGGATCCTGTATTATCATGCAAGTTTTCTGGACGTATTCCGATTCCCTGGTCTTGCACTGTTCCAGTGACATTTCCTGCACCAACTACTTTTGAACCTGATGAAGAATTATTTACCAGCAGATTCATTCCGGTATTATTTATCACCTGTTTCCACCATGTCTCTTCAACGGTAATGTACTTTCTGGATTCTCCATAAAATACGGCATTGGAACCAATAGTATCATTCATATTGACTGCATCGTTGGAATAACCTTCATATGTACTTATACTGTCTCCTAAAATCGAGAAGTTCTTTCCAGCCAGTACGTCTTTTAAGGTCTTAACGCCTGAACTATATACGTTTTCCTTATAGTACACATCAAATAATAAATTTTCTGTAGTAGCAGAAGGACTACTTCCATCTACCCTTGAATAGAAAAAGTAAGTTCCCCTTTTTTTCCACGAATGATTATAACTACTATATCCAAATTTCACTGTGTCTGACTTTCCACCAAATGCAAGGGTTTCCGTTTCCGATAAAACAATGTTTTCATCTGTCAAATCAACATATACCCACTTATTTACTGCCTTTGCATCGAATCCTAAATCTTCTTTTTTCGGATGTATTACATAAGTTCTCAACGGTTCTGCTTTTTGTTTCTTTGATACTTTTTCTTTATCCAATACATATATTGTAAATGTTTGATTATCATCTATTGCTGATACATTCTTTATCGGTATCCCAATTTTTGAAATAGTTTTACCTGCAAATAAATCTACATTTTGATAGGAAAAAGTAGCATACTCTTGTTTTACTTCTGCTGAATTTGAAATATACTCTGTTGGAAAATCTGACAAAATAGTAGGAAAAATCGGTTTTTCTTCATATGCGTTGGCGGCAACATCTGAGTGATCCACCTGCGCCGCATTTACCGTCGCTTTCACCGTAATCGTTGGCGCCTTTTCTTTAGTGCCTAAGCTCGTATCTATGGTGCTATCGCCGTCAAAAACCCATCTCCACTTTATTGTCACCGCTTTGGTTCCCTTTATTGGCAAAATCGTTTCTGCACCAGCTGTGATATTATTCAATTTTTTGCTCCAATTTGCGCCATCTAAGGAAAACTCAATTGGAATACTATTTTCATTTTTTACATCAAAATCAATGGAATACTGTGCAGTAACATCCGATGTATTTTCCAAATTAAATTCAAAGCTTCCTGACGTACCAGGTGCAATGACTCCCGCTTTTACATCCGTTTCTTTGCTGCCATCACTATCTAAAATGGTATGAAATAAACCAAAATCAATGGTTTTTTTATCTCCCTCAACAGCGATTTCTTCCCCATTCACCTTAAACGACCAATTTGCAACAACGACCGTATCTGCTCCTGATGCCGTACTGGCATATTTCGCATAGGTTCCTGCAACCAAGGTCATAGCAATCATTGTCAGTAAAAAGATAAAACAGGTGATGGTTGACAAATTAATCTTTTTTTTCATATTTCTCTCCTTCATCATCGTTTTTTCTTTTTTTATTCCCATTCGAATCGAACATTTGTAGCAACATAAGCAGTGCTAGCGGAATGGATAAGCAAATTAGCATACCAATCGGAGTTTGTATATACATAGCTGCATCACCCATTTTACTTATTTTAAATTGATAAATGCCCTCTATCTGCTCTTTCAAAACATATTCGCTGTCCTCCACATTGTTGTTATCTCCCTTTGTTATAAACTTTCTTGCTCCATTTCCTTCTACAATGTCAACAATCCTATGGGTAATCACAACATTTCCATCTTTAAATGCTATAATATCGTTTTCTTTTAATTTTTTGACATCCACTTCCTTGACCACAGCAACATCACCCGCATATATCTCCGGTTCCATAGAACCAGACATAACAATAAGGGGCTTCCAGCCAAAGAACGATGGCACTTCATTCGGATTGGTATAGGAATCAATCAAGATAACCGCACAGACAAAGAGAATCGGCAATAATATCACCAATAAAATCCCACTTAAAACTGTCTTTATCTTTTTCAAACAACCTCACCTCCCCATCTTGGCATATTCGATATTATAATTTCTAAAAATTTCATATAAAAAAACACACGAAAAACTGTACTCGGAACGATTCAAGTTCTAAGTACAGCTTCGGTTATTTCTTAATTATCTCATTATAGCATAATTGATAAGATGCATTCAATCAGCAATTACAAAAGCCAAATAGCAAATTTTTACACTTCATCTTTAGTTAACACATTCTTTCGCTACTGTCCTTTTCCCAAAACATTTCCACCCAATTCCTATAGCATTTTCTCACCAAATAGAGTATAATTTATTTTGTATTTTTATGCGTTTTTTTGGAATGTCATTTTCTATTCACTTACATTTCTGCTTACTCGGACATTCCTATATAATAAAAAATTCTACACAAAGGAGAACGATGTATGAAACCCCATGTTGTTGTTACGTCTGCCCCGGCCATAGATTTTCGGACAGATTATGTTGCATTGCCGAAAAATTACGGAACCGAGGAATATTTTGCGCGCAAGGATGTACAGGAAATTTATCATACAGTCTATAGAAATCTCGACGCACTGGACAAGGAGACTGGTTTTTCTAAGAAATTTGCAGCCTGTGAGAAGCTGTTAGTGAAACCAAATCTTGTCTCTGTCTACCACAATAGCGGTATGAAGGACATTGATTATCCGGAATCTACCGATCCCCGGGTTTTTGATGCAGTGATTGCTTATCTGAAACAATTTCAAAAAAATATTATTATTACTGAATCCTCCGGAAAACCTATGCCTACCAGAAATAGCTTTAAGATAGCAGGCTATGATCGCATTGCCCGCTATCACAAAACGGGGCTTGTGGCATTAGAGTTAGAACCGGTAGTTCGCTATCTTCTTCCGAAAGCGGAGGTTATGAAAGAAGTCTATATACCGGAGCTTTACAAGGATATCGTTGATGGGAAAGCCTGCTATGTGTCCGTTCCAAAGTTAAAAACCAATATTTATACTGGAGTGACCTTGGGATTTAAAAATGCTATGGGTACTATTCCATACTCACTCCGTGAACGAAATCACAGCTACTATATCAACAAAAAATTGGCGGATATGCTGTATCTTTTCCAACCAGATCTTACAATTATCGACGGAATCGTAGGCGGCGAGGGAAATACCCCTGCTCCTGTAGATCCTGTGGACAGCCGGGTTATCATATCTGGCACGGATCCTGTTGGTACCGATGAGGTTGCCACAAGAATTATGGGAATTGATCCCGCAAAGATTCCTCTTATGATTGAGGCTAGAAAACGTGGTTTTGGAAGTGCAGATCTTACCATCAGCGGAGATACTCCTCCTGAATTTCATTTCCGCCGGGCAAATCCTTCCTTGATGGCGGATGATTTCCACGAATTTTTCCCAAATATTCTCGTACTGGCAGGACATACCCTACCCCATGCACCGAAAGTTACCTCTTTGTCTGATGTGACTCCTTCCGTTGCTCGTAAACTGGAGATTGCCTGCAACGGTGGCTGTGTCAATGCCCTTCGTTCCGGCTTTGAATATGTTATCTATGCACCAAAACAAAATCGTGAATTACCAGCAGTAATCCTGATTGGTTCCGGCATCGTCATTGATGGAATTCGCTACTGGTTTGACCGCGATGGAAAATCCTACGACGAAGCAACCATTCGAGCTATGAAAGACCCTATTTTAACAGTAGGAAATTGCGCCGCTAATATGAACGATGCCGCAACCTACGCCACACCAGGCTGTTGCGCCCCATCTCAGCATATGATTGCTGCCTGTTCCATTATGAAAGTGCCATTTCCAATTCTGTCCTTCCAGAACAAATCCTTTGGACATTTTGGTATTAGCGCTCTGCATATGGTGTTTACCCGTATCTGGCTTAGTCTCCGAGGAAAATGGGTGGATTGTCCTTCTCAGCATAAGGATGAGATTTATGCAGTACCAGAATTATCACCAGAGAAGGCGCAGATGAATTACATAGAGTGGCCTCTTCCAAAAATGAATTTCAAAATGCGTATGAAGCTGGCAGGAGATCAGCTTGCCATGGCATTGGTATTTAAGAAAAAATAGCAAAAAGCTGTGAAACCACACGGTCTCACAGCTTTTTCTTATGGATATCATATAGTTTTCGCCATCATCCATCCATTTTCTATTTCTTTTTATTCTGTTAAAATCTTAGATGGAAATTCTCTGCAGATCACATCTGCCTCCATCGGACGTTCGAAATAATATCCCTGAATCAGAGAAACCCCCATGGATCGAAGCAATTCCAATTCTTCCAGTTTCTCTACCCCTTCCACACAGAGTTTCATATCCATCTGCTGCGTCAACTGCTGCATAAAGGTAATAAAGGTCTGATTGTACTGATTCTCCAGCAGTGTTTTGGTATATTCCCGGTCAATCTTAATCTCGGTAATTGGAAGATTGCGAAGATAATTGAAACTGGAATATCCCGTTCCAAAATCGTCCAACGCTACTCCCGCTCCCATCTCCAAGAGACCGTTACAAAATTCCGTAGCAATTTCAAAGTTGTTTAACAAAGAAGTCTCTGTAATCTCCACCACAAGGCTGGATGGATCTACAAATTCCTCCTCACATTTATTTTTTATGTAAGACAACAGACCTGCATCGGCAATCTGCTGCGCTGCCACATTCACATGAACCAGACATTTCTTACCGGAATAATTCCATTTTCTACATTCACGAAGAGCCTGTGCCAACACCCAGCGCCCAACTGGCAAAATCATACCAGTGTATTCCAAGGTACGAATCATCTCCATCTGTCCCAGCTTTGGATAATCTGGATTGCTGTAGCGAAGAAGCGCCTCCGCTCCAACCCACTCAGAAACTCCCTCGGCATTGGTTCGAACTATTGGCTGATACACCACACGAAAATGTCGGAAATTGTTCTCGATATCTTCCCGCATAGTAGTTTCTAAATGGAACTGCTTGGATGCATGACTCATGCTTTCTCCCGCAAAGAAGCGAACTTCCATATCTCCATCATTAATCATATGATAGAGACACTGATTGGCATTATCTAAAAGCTCATCCACGCTAGTTCCATGTTCCGGGAACATAACAATAGACGTATAGGTTCGAATACTGATAGTATGTCCCTCAATCTCTCTGGTTCTTTGCAAAGTATTTTGCATCGGAAGGATTTTTGCCATAATTTGCTCCCGATTGCTCTCCTTTAAATGTACCAAAAACTCGTCATCACCGAAACGATAGATTCCCTTGGCACTGTACAAATACAATCCCAGCATATACGCAAATTCCTTCAATACCTTGTTACCAAAGTCATGGCCAAACATCTCATTGTACTGTTTGTATTTTCGGATGTTGATGTAAAGAAAACTTC
>CAYLUV010000030.1:0-16507 GCA_964386955.1 uncultured Lachnospiraceae bacterium | reverse complement strand
AAGGAGGAAAAAAGATGGGCAAGAAATATAATCGAATTTTTACGGTAGTCATTGATTCTTTGGGTGCAGGAGAAGCAAAAGATGCTGCTGCTTACGGAGATGCAGGAACAGACACACTGGGACACATTTCACAGCATGTAGAGGAATTTCACATTCCAAATCTGCAGAAATTAGGTATGGCAAATTTACATGGTTTAAAACAGGTAGCACCAGTGGAACATCCAATGGGTTATTACACAAAGTTAAATGAGGCAAGTACTGGAAAAGATACCATGACAGGTCACTGGGAGATGATGGGACTTCACATTACAAAGCCTTTCAAAACCTTTACAGAGACTGGTTTTCCAAAGGAACTTTTGGATGAACTTTCCAAGAGAACGGGCCGTGTGATTATCGGAAATAAAAGTGCCAGTGGAACCGAAATTTTGGATGAACTGGCAGAGGAAGAAATCGCAACAGGGCATATGATTGTATACACTTCTGCGGATTCCGTACTGCAGATTTGTGGAAATGAGGAAACCTTCGGTTTGGATGAACTCTATCGTTGCTGTGAGATTGCAAGAGAAATCACCATGAAGGACGAATGGAAGGTTGGTCGTATCATTGCAAGACCTTATGTTGGAAAGAAAAAGGGCGAATTTAAGCGTACTAGCAACCGTCATGATTATGCTTTGAAGCCGTACGGAAGAACTGCCTTAAATGCTTTAAAGGATGCCGGTTATGATGTGATTTCCGTTGGAAAGATCGCAGATATCTTCGACGGTGAAGGCATTACAGAATCCAACAAGTCCAAAAGTTCCGTTCATGGCATGGAACAGACGATCGAAATCGCAAAGAGAGATTTTAACGGTCTTTGCTTCGTAAATCTGGTAGATTTTGATGCTTTATGGGGTCACCGCAGAGATGTGGTAGGCTATGCAAATGAATTGGAAAAATTCGATGTGAAGCTGGGTGAATTATTAAAGGAATTAAGAGAAGATGACTTACTGATCATTACCGCGGATCATGGAAATGATCCAACCCACACAGGTACAGACCATACAAGGGAAAAAGTACCGTTTCTTGCCTATTCCCCATCTATGACAGGATGTGGTAAAATAGAGGAAACCGATACCTTTGCGGTAATCGGTGCTACAATCGCAGATAATTTCGGTGTAGAAATGCCAGAAAACACCATTGGAAACTCTATATTAGAGCAGTTAGTGTAAGGAAAGGATGAAAAACATGGATAAAAAAGATGTATTGAAGATTGTAGACCATACATTATTAGGACAGACAGCTACTTGGGAGGAAATCCGTCAGATTTTGGACGATGCGATGAAATTTGAAACAGCATCTGCTTGTATCCCAGCAGCATATGTAAAACAGGCAGCAGAGTACGTAGAAGGTAAACTTCCTATCTGTACCGTAATCGGATTCCCAAATGGATATAACACAACAGCAGTAAAGGTATTTGAGACCAAAGATGCTATTGCAAACGGAGCAGAAGAAATTGATATGGTAATCAATATTGGTTTCTTAAAAGATGGAAGATATGAAGAAGTGGAAGAAGAAATCCGTCAGATCCATGAAGCCTGTAATGGAAAAATCTTGAAGGTTATCGTGGAAACATGTCTTCTTACAGAGGAAGAAAAAATCAAAATTTGTGAGATCGTAACAAATGCTGGAGCAGAATATATCAAAACTTCCACAGGATTCTCTACAGCAGGAGCAACTTTTGAAGATGTGGCATTGATGAGAAAACATATTGGAAAAGATGTGAAGGTAAAAGCGGCAGGTGGAATCTCTTCCTTTGATGATGCAGAAAAATTTATGAGCCTTGGGGCAGATCGTCTTGGAACAAGCCGTCTGATTAAGATTATGAAAAATACAGACAATGGATTAGGATACTAAATCGATAAAAAGGAGCTGTTGCAAAATAGAGTAGCAAAAATCTATGGAGCGGCAGCTCTTTTTTGGTGTATATATGTAAATTCTATGTTAAAAAATGAATCAATTCCTTGTCAAAGGTTAATTCTTTTTATATTATGGGTAAAGTGGCATAAAATCGACAGGTTTTTTGCGACAGATTAACTTTGTTTATAAAAGGGAGAATTTATATGGAGATTATTTTAGCAGCACTGAAGCTCCTGGGTGGACTTGCCATGTTTTTATATGGTATGGAGATCATGGGAGACGGATTGAAACAGGGATCTGGCAACGCACTGAAAAATGTTCTTGGAAAATTAACACACAATGTAGTTTTTGGTGTTCTTACCGGTGCGTTAGTTACTGCCGTAATTCAAAGTTCCACTGCAACCATCGTGTTGACGGTTGGTTTGATCGGGGCAGGCATTTTGAATTTAAAACAGGCTGTCAGCATCGTTATGGGTGCCAATATTGGTACAACTGTGACTGCGCAGTTACTTCGATTGATGGATATTGACTCTTCTGGAACATCCATTATTACATTTTTTAAACCGGAGACATTGGCTCCAATTGCATTGATCATTGGTATTGTATTGATCATGTTTGTAAAGAAAGGTGCCAGCAAGAATATTGGTATGATTGCTATGGGCTTTGGTATCCTCTTTACCGGCCTTATTTCCATGACTGCAGCGGTAGAGCCATTGGCTGATTCTCAGGCCTTTGTGGACATTTTAAGTTACTTTACGGACATTCCGGTACTTGGAATCTTTACTGGTCTTGTACTTACTGTTATCATTCAGAGTTCTTCTGCTATGGTAGGTATCTTACAGGCGCTTTCCTCTACCGGTGTTATGACTTTTGAACTGGTTTATCCGATCATTATGGGTATCAACCTCGGTACTTGTGTTACTACCGCTATGGTATGTTCCATCGGATCTTCTAAAGATGCGAAGCGTACTGGAATCGTGCATATCGCATTTAATACCATCGGTACGATTTTATTTATGATTGTTATGACCATTATTCGTAACTTAGGCGGTTTTCCAGATCTTTGGAACAGCGTTGTAAACAGTGGTGGTATTGCCGACTTCCAGACTCTGTTTAATTTAGTGACCGCTATTGTACTGATTCCATTTACAAATGGTTTGGTAAAACTTGCTTGTCTTATCGTAAAAGACGATGTGGAGGACGAAGAAGAGATTTATCCGGAAGTGGCGGCATTAGACGAGAAATTGATGATTTCTCCAGCCATCGCTCTTTCCGAGGTGACAAAGGTAGCCGTTTCTATGGCAAAGTTGGCAAAGAAAAATGTGGAGCGCAGTATCAAACAGTTTGACGAGTTTGATCCAAATAGATCCACAAAGATTAAATCTTCGGAAGAACGCTTAGATTCCTCTACCGATAGAGCAGATCACTATCTCATTCAGCTTTCCAACAAGATTGAGACAGAACCGGACAAGGCACAGCACAGCATGCTGATGCAGGCAATCCGTGATATTGAGCGAATCGGCGATTATGCTACGAACTTTGATGAGTTGGCAGAGAAAATGCACGATGCAGATATGAAATTCTCTGAAAGTGCTTACAAAGAGATGCAGATTATGGCAGATGCAGTGATTGAGATCTTACGACTTATGATTGAGGCATTGGAGAATGACAGCGATTCCACCGCAAGACGTATCGAGCCATTGGAGGAAGTTATCGATGATATGGTTATCTTACTGAAGAACCGTCATACAGATCGTCTTTGTCAGGGCAAATGTTCCATCGATGCAGGCCTGATATTTATGGAAGTGCTTACTTACTTTGAGCGTACAGCAGACCAGTGTTCTAGCATGGCAATGCTGATGCTGGGAAGAAAAGATGAAGAAATTTCCAAAAATCATCATTTATATCTGCAAGAACTTCACAATTCCGGAGACAAATCTTATCTTGCAGAACAGCAGAACAGAAAAACACAGTATTATATTCCGCTTAAAAATGTGGAGTACTAAAACTAAAATCCAATATACAAGAAGAAGGCAGTCAGAGATGGCTGTCTTTTTCTATGTGCAAAAGAATAGACACATAGGATGGATTCCGTTATAATGAACGGAGAAAATAAAGGAGAGTATAGATATATGAAGAGAATGTATATATGTATGCTGGTACTGATGTGTGGCATCTGTCTTTTTGGAAGATGCAGCAGGAAAGTGTTGGCGAAGGAGAAAATAAAGAGTGTGGACATGATGTTTCTTCATGATACCCATTCCCATTTAAATGAATTCTCCACGGTGGAAGAGGGAAAATCCCAGATTATGGGCGGTTTTTCTAAGATTAAAACATTGATTCGGGAACAGCAGAAGAAAAATCCTGAGACACTGTTACTGGACGGAGGAGATTTTTCCATGGGAACGCTGATTCAGGTAATGTTTGAGGAAGAGGCTTCCGAACTTCGCATGCTGGGGGAACTTGGCATGGATGTCAGCACCTTTGGAAATCACGAATTTGATTATAATGCTTCTGGTCTTTCCAACATGCTTTTGCGGGCGGTGGAAACCGGGGAGCCTCTTCCATCTTTGGTAGTCTGCAATGTAGACTGGAATGCTATGGAAGAGAAGGGGCTGACAGAGGATCAAAAACTTTTAAAAAGGGCCTTTGAAAAGGCCGGGGTACAAAGATATAAGATTCTCAACAAAAATGGTGTGCGGATTGCTGTAATCGGTGTTTTTGGAAAAGATAGTCTGGACTGTGCCCCAAACTGCCCATTGGAATTTGCAGATCCGGTAGAATCGGTGAAAGCAGTAGTGGAAGAAATAAAGAATGCAGACCTAAAAATAGACATGATTGCCTGTGTTTCTCACAGCGGTACCGATGTGAACGAGAAAAAATCAGAGGATGAAATTCTGGCAAAGAGTGTACCGGAATTAGATTTGATTTTAAGCGGTCACACCCATACAAAATTGGAGGAACCTATTGTTCATGGGAACACTTATATTTTCTCTGCTGGAGAATATGGAAAATATCTGGGCAATCTTTCCATGACACAGAAGGATGATGGCAGATGGCAGATGGATTCCTATGAACTGATTACCATCGATACCTCTATTCCAGAGGATGAAGCGACCCAGAAAAAGGTGGATGCATTGATGGATAAGGTGGATGAAAAGTATCTTCATCAGTTTGGTTACCAAAAAGATCAGATTCTTTGTGAAAATGAGGTTTCTTTTGTTCCACAAAATGATCTGGGAGAAAAACACACAGAACTGAATTTGGGAAGCATTATTGCAGATGCCTACACCTATGGTGCAGAAAAAATTCTGGGTGAGGGTACAGTGGATGTTACGGTGGCACCGGCTGGTACCATTCGAGATTCCTATCCACTGGGCAATATTACCGTGGAGGATGTATACAATTCTTTCTCCCTTGGGATGGGAAAGGATGGTATTCCAGGCTATGGACTAATTGAGGCTTATCTGACGGGAAAAGAATTAAAGACGGTGGCGGAGATTGATTCCTCCATCTCTGATTTTATGACTATTGCAAGATTATATACCGATGGTCTGTATTGGAACTACAATCCCAATCGGATGCTTCTAAATAAGACAACCGATGTATATCTTTCCCGACCGGACGGAACCAGGGAAGAGATTGAGGAGGCACGCCTTTACCGGGTGGTGACGGATTATTACACGTCTCAGATGCTTGGAAATGTAACGAAACTTTCCAAGGGATTGATTTCCATTGTTCCAAAATTTGCGGACGGTACACCAATCGAGGACTATGCAGATGCACTGATTACCTCCGCCGATGGGAAGGAAGTAAAGGCATGGACGGCCATTGCAGACTATATGAGTTCCTTTTTTGATAAGGATGGGAATGGAATTCCAGATGTACCGGAACAATATGGTACTACGGAAGGACGAAAAGTGGTGGAGAACAGTAAAAACGTATGGGATTTATTGAAAAATCCAAATCGCTTTTTCTTTTTAATCTGTGGTATTGTGTTGGTCCTGTTTACAATGGTAGTGGGTGTGCTTGTGGGAGCAATCAAACTTTTACGAAGAAAAAATAAAGGGGACAAAAAACGTGATAAAAAAAAATAGGGGAATGAAACAGAAGATGACTGCCATCTTTTTGACATTGACGTTGTTGCTTACCTCCTGTGGACCCGTGGATGCGCTTACCGACGCGATTGTAGGAAAAGCTATCGAAAAACAGCAGAAGGAGAAAGAAAACGAGAAAAAAGAGGAAGAAATTCGCTATCTGCGTTCTGATATACCTTTGCGGGAAGAAATTTCTATTTCTGATTCTGTGCAGACTGCAGATTTGAAGGCGGGAGAAAAGGTAGTATTGCTTCGAGAGGAGGATTCCTGGGCATGGGTGCGAACCATCGTAGGACAGGAGGGCTACGTGCTTTCTGCTGTTTTATCGGAGGAACCAGTGAAAGTGGTGGATGAGAAAGAAACAAACTGGACTTATGAGAGAGAGGGACTTTCCATCGATATCAACAAGTATAAAGATGGCAATCTTGTGTATTGGGTGGCAGATGTCTATACGGAACATCCAGATCAGGATATTAACACGGCATTCTCTGGCGGTTCCTATGAAACCTGTATGGAAACGAAGGAGACAACCAGTACTATGGCAGAAGAAAATCATGCTATATTCGCAATCAATGGAGATGCCCTGGGATTTCGTGGCGATGGCAGTGATATGTCCGATTTCAAAAATCCTATCGTAATAAGAAATGGGGAACTTTGTTACGAGGATGACAGAAGCATTGGTCGTATGTGTGCCATGAAAAAGGATGGAACACTGAAAGTATTTACACCGGGAGATATGGGAACGGCCAAGGATATGGTAGAAGATGGCGTGACAGATGTCTGGTGGTTTGATACCCCTCTTGTGGAAAATGGAGTGGTGGAGTCTTCTCTTTATGAAGTAGAATTTGGATTGGATATTGCTCCTTACACTGCAATCGGACAAAAGGACAAAAATAATTTTATTTTTATTGTGGTGGATGGCCGAGGAAGCAATGGAAGTCCCGGAACCACCTACACGGGAATGGCAGAATTGATGGTAAAGTACGGGGCAAAGACGGCATATCAGTTGGATGGTGGCGGAAGTTCTACCATCTGGTTTGACGGCATGGTATTAAATGAGCCTTCTGAGGGGCAGGAAAGAGCTATCAGTGACATTATCTATGTTGTAAAATAATACTTTTAATTAGGAAATGAATGTCGATGTATCATGAAAAAATCCTGGGGGATGTTTTTGACAGGAACGTCTGTTTATAGTATACTGGCTACGATAGTATGTAGTACATACAAAGAGATGCAAAGGCTTTGTTCTTTGGCATTTCAAAAATGGGAGGTATAAATAATTTATGAACAAAGGGAACAAAAGAAAAACAGTGCGCATAGCAATCTGGCTGCTTCTTGTGGTAGGAATCGGAGCAGCGGGCTATGGATGCTGGTATTATTATGATGCGTTGCAGCAGGAAAAAGCCAAGGCCAATTTGGCACAAGAGGTAAAGAAGACAACGCTGGCCGACGTGGAATCGGCAGAATTTACTGGTATTACCGATGGTGCAGAGCCGGTGATTCCAGAGGACATCGCCACAGAGGATGCCATGAATCCTATCGATTTTGATAAGCTGCAGGAGTACAACGAAGAACTTTATGCATGGATTCATATTCCAAATACGAAGATTGATTATCCGGTGGCGCAGCACGATGGGGATAATGAATACTATTTGAAGCACAATATGTACGGTGAACCGGAATTCGCAGGTACCATATACACAGAGCAGTATAATAACAAGGATTTTTCTGATCCAAATACTATTTTATACGGACATAATATGAGAAATGGTTCTATGTTTCAGAATCTGCACCTGTTTCGGGATGCAGAGTTCTTCGAAGGAAATCAGTATGTGTATGTGTATACCCCAAGTCATAAGCTGACCTATCATATTTTTGCAGCCTATGAGTATGATGATCGTCACTTGATGAAATCCTTTGATTTTTCTGACGAGAAGGTATTTGCGACATATCTGGAAGATGTGTTCCATGTTCGCTCTATGAATGCGAATATCAGACAGGAGGAGTCTGTGACTAAAGACGATAAGATTTTAACCATGAGCACTTGTGTGGGAGGAAACACCAGTGCCCGATATTTGGTACAGGCGGTGTTGGTAAAAGATGAAAAGACAAAATAATGATCCGAAAGAACTAGAAAAATTAAATCTGGAACTGCAGGAGATGCTTTCTCAGATTCCGGCAGGTACTCATCACAGAAAGGAGTACCAGGGAATTGAGCAGGAGACAGAGAAAGTTAAGAAGAAAATGTCTCCAAAGAGGATTGCTGTGGCGGCAGTAGCCATTGTGCTGTCCATTTGCATAGGTGGTGTAGCGATATTTGCAGGAATGCGAATGAAGGGAAAACGTGACCTCTTTGCCTCTGAGAACTTGGATATCACAGCACCAGAATTGGAGGGACAGGAGATTAACGTAGAGAACAACGGCGATTTGGTTGTTTACAATGGTGAAAAATATTGTTATAATCATAATATGATTACTGTGCTTATGATGGGTATCGACCAGACTCAGGACGAGCGACTGGCAAATCAGCAAAGTGATTTGTTGATTGCTAATGGCCAAGCAGATACGGTTATTCTGGCGGCCATGGACGTGGAGACTGGGGAGACTACCTTGATTAACGTGTCTCGAGATTCCATGGTGGATGTGGATATGTATACCACCAGCGGTAACTTTGCGGGAGACCAGAAGATGCAGCTTTGTTTGGCTTACGCTTATGGCGTAGGAGAAGATGGTGGCTGCTTGAATGTGTCCAGATCCGTATCTCGTTTGCTTTACGGTGTTCCGGTCAGTTCCTATGCGGCCATTGGTTTGTCAGCCATTAATGTGTTGAATGATGCCATCGGCGGTGTGGAAGTGGATGTGCTGGAGACATTGGGGAATCCAGGATCAGAGATGTACATGGAAGAAGGTCAGAAGGTTACGCTGAAGGGGGCACAGGCAGAGATGTATGTGCGTTCTCGTGATGCTTATTTTGGTGGTGCAGAATCCAACAGTAAGCGTATGGAGCGACAGAAACAGTACTTAACGAATTTTGCGTCAAAGGCTTTACGAGAGACAAGGAAGGACATTACAGTTCCCCTGACATTGTTCGATGTGGCTTCAGAATATATGGTTACAGATTTGAACGCAGCGAAGGTATCCTATTTGGTTTCTATCTTAAACAAAGTTGGTTTGGAGGAGAGTAATTTCCTTACTATGCCTGGGGAGGCTGTTTTGAATGAGCAGACAGGATATGCCGAATTTATGGTAGATGATAAAGCACTCTATGAGATGATTTTAGAGGTATTTTATAAAAAAGTTAAATAATTAATAATCATAAATGATTAATAGGGAGGTATAATGATGAGAAAGTTATGTAAGAATGTGTGCTTGGTGATGGTGTTGTGCGTTATGCTTGCGCTGCCAGTGTCTGCGACATCTGTTAATCCAGTGAGCAGCCCAGAGCTTCCAGGGGATGATTTCTTGAAGGATGATGAACCGGATCAGGGCACAACAGAGAAAGATCAGCTTCCAGGTGACGAGTACAAGAAAGAAAATCGTTCACCAAAGACAGGGGATGAAAGTCTTGCACTCTACGGAATGGCTATGACAGCAATTGCGATGGCTGGTACTGCAGTGATTGCAAAGAAAAAAGAAGCATAATATTTACAAAGAAGATGCCGATATCTTATGGTTGATATAGAGTCAATCGTAAGATATCGGCATTTTATTTTGAACAAAAATGAAAATGGTTCTAAACCTTACTGGCTAGTAAAGTTTAGAACCTAAAAAATGCAGTGTTCTAGTTTACTGTAATCTTCAGTGATACGGAATCTGCTTCATTTCCCTGGGCATCCTTTAATTTGTAGGTAATGCGGTAGGTACCAGGAGTATCTGTATTTATATCACCTTCGGTGTAAACACCGGTGGAGATGTCATGTCCATCTTCATCGGTGGCGGATGTCACATAGGAAGCCGGAAGAAAGGCGGTGCCGAGATTGAGATGAATAGACTCTGCACTTAACACGATCAAAGGCTTTGTGCGGTGAAGGGGAAGGGTGACAGTGTGGCTTGCTGTATCATTGAAGAGGTTGGTTACCTGGAAAGTAAGATCAATTTCCTGGGCTGTTTGATCTTTTACAGTATAACGCACTTCCAGGGAGGAGGTAATGTCATTCCCATAGCCGTCCTCAGCAGAAATAGCTTTTGAATCTTTAAAGATAGCCGCAAGGGAGGCAAGTTCAGTGTCATCTACAGAAGGAAGATCCTTCGTTGGCTGGATAGAGGGGCCGTCATATTTTTTTAGATGTAAAATACGGGTGGCGGAACCAGTGTTTCCATAGGAATCTTCTGCGATATACTGGATAATTTTTTGCTTTTTTTCGCTGCCTTCTTTGATCTCAGAGAAAAGACTTGCTTTTACTTCGACACCGTTCTCATCGGTGACAGTAACTCCTTTGGTAAGATTTAAGCTTCCTTTTCCATCGTAGGTCAACTCTTCGTTGTCAAAGACGATGGATAGGGTCTCCGTTTTGGCCGTTTGAACGGTGGAAGGAGACGCGGTGCCGCCGGAAAGCTTATGTTTTAGAAAACTCGGCATCTCGTAATGAAAAACAAACAGTAAAATCAGATTGATACCAGCCACAGCGGTTAAAATATATTTTAGTCGATGGAGTAAATTGTTTGGATTCATAAAAATAACCCCTTTCCTTATTTGATAGATATCATAGCATGGAAAAAGGAAAGATATCAAGGTTTTTGCCGGATTCTACTTTAATAATTTACAAACATGTGTTAGGATATAAAAATGAGTAAGGGGATAAATAAAGGGGGGAATAGGTCTTATGATTGATATTCATACGCATATTTTACCTGGAATAGATGATGGAGCAAAGAGCCTTGTGGAGTCCTATGAGATGGCAGAGATTGCCTGGAATAGTGGCGTACATACAATCGTGGCTACGCCCCATTGCAACATGGAGGGCATTTTTGAGAATTTCTATGACCATGAGTGGGAAGAAAAGATAGGAGAGCTGCGCGGTTACCTAAAGGAGCAAGGCAGTTCTGTGCAGATTCTTTCTGGCATGGAGATTTACGCTTCCATGGATGTGGCAGAGAAAATTCAAAGAGGAATGCTTCTGCCCTTGCACGGTTCCAGGTATTATTTAATTGAGTTTCCTTTTGATGCAGATCCTTTTTGGATGGGAGATATATTGGAATCTGTGTTGCAGATTGGCAAGGTTCCGCTGATTGCGCATCCGGAAAGGTATTATTGTGTACAGGATGAGCCCATGATTCTATATGAGTGGATGCAGCAGGGGTGTATTTCACAGCTGAATCGGGGCAGTATTTTTGGGCGATTTGGGAGACATGCCCAGGGGACTGCAGACATTTTGTTAAATTATGGTCTTGTAACCTGTGTTGCCAGTGACGCCCACAGTTCTCGTCAGCGCACTACATATATGGGGGATATGGAGGAATACCTGCATCGGGAATATGGCAGAAAGTATGCAGAGAATCTGCTGTATCGAAATCCTAAGCGGGTCATTGCAGATGAGAGCATTTCAAATGATGGAATATTGCGGCCAGAGAAGAGAATCTGGGTTCCATTTTTATAAGAAGGAGTAGACAATGAAAAGACAAAAAATATTCAGCATAACAGTTTTTTTACTGTCTTTGCTGGCATTTGGTGGTTATAAAATATATGGATGGATGCAGGATGACAGGTATGCACCTATTATAGAAGTGGAAAAAGAGGAGTTAAAGGTAAGTATCTCTGCAGATCCAGAAGAATTATTAAAAGGCGTAACGGCAATGGATTCCAAAGATGGTGATGTGACGGATTCTTTGGTGGTGGAGAGCATTTCCAAGTTTTTGGATGGTGACAAAAAGTTGGTCACTTATGCAGCTTTTGACAGTAATCATCACGTGGGAAAAGCTACTAGAGAGGTATCTTACACGGATTACACCTCTCCTAAATTTTCCTGCAAGGAATCCTTTTCCTTCCCGGTCAATACGGTGGATTTTATCTCAGCGGTGACAGCCACAGACTGTATTGATGGTGACATTACAGAAAAGATTAAGATTTCTCCGGGATATTCTGTTGTGACAGATGTGCCAGGTGAGTATGAGTTGCAACTTCAGGTATCGAATAGCTCCGGTGATGTGGAATATCTCCCTCTCACCATCGAGATTTATGATCTTACGGATCGAAACATGGTGCCGAATATTCAATTAAAAAAATATATCGTATACACAACTATTGGAAAGGAAATTAAGCCTTCCAAATATTTGAGTAAGGTGAAAATCGGTACAGGAGAGTACAAGTTGAGTAATGAAGAAAGCACCTATAATGCAAGTAATCCCACAGCGGGTGGTACTATGAGTTATGATTACATAAGCGTAGATACCAGTCAAGTTGATTATAGTACACCGGGCACCTATGAGGTAAACTACAAGATGACCTTGGATAAAGATCGGGTAGGAAATGCGAAGCTGTTTGTGGTAGTGAGAGAGGAAGCGGAGGGAAAATAATGGAGCAGACACGAGACGGTATGATGGGGAAAGGAATGCAGTTTGACCCATTTACGATATTGCGAGATATAGCCAAACATTGGATGATCATATTGCTTCTGGCATTGTCTGCGTCACTGTTATCCTACATCGCAGTGAGCAAGACGTATTCGCCAACGTATACGGTACAGGCCTGCTATGTGGTAAACCAGAAGGCGAGTTCTTATGCTTACGGAGATTTTTCGGCGGCACAGGATACGGCAGAGAAGCTGGGAAGCATTTTAAAGAGTTCCATACTGCAAAAAAAGGTGTGTGAAGATTTGGGGCTTTTCTGGTTTCCAGGTACGGCCACAGCGGAAGTAATTCCAGAGACGAATATTTTGACTGTTTCTATGACCGCGGGTTCACCGGACATGGCCTTTCGACTGTTGGAATCTACCATGGAAAATCACAGCATTGTGTCACAGCATCTTTTGAATAATGTAGTGCTGGAATTGCTGGAAAGTCCAGTGATTCCGATGGGACCGGATCATCCATTGAATGCCTCAGGAACAATGAAACGAGTTTTTGTGATGACCCTTTTGGTGTTGATGGGAATCTATGGTGTTATATCCTTCTTAAAGGATACGATTCGCACAGAGGAGGACGGCAAGAACAAGCTGGACGCAAGTCTCGTAGGAACTATTTACCATGAGAATCGTTTTAAGACATGGAAAGAGAAGATAAAGCGTCCAAAGGGTAGCATTTTGATTACCCAAACAGCTACCAGTTTCCGTTATGTAGAGACGCTTCGTAAGCTTGCCATGAATATAAAAAATAAAGCAGATCAGAATGGATGTAAGACACTGTTGATCTCCAGTGTTCTGGAAAATGAGGGGAAATCCACAGTGGCTGCCAACATTGCACTGGCATTGGCTCAGGAAGGGAAGAAAGTTCTGCTTATGGACTGTGATTTTCGTAAGCCAGCCCAGTATAAGATTTTTGATAAGAAGAAGGGCACTTTTGGAGAATTTGGAGAGAGTATCTGCGGCAGAGAACAGGAACAGACATTGATTACTCAGGACGAGCAGACCGGACTTTATTTTCTTGGTGGAAGCAAGATGTATCCGGATTCCACAGAGATGATTGGTTCCGAGCGGTTCCGCGTCATCCTTTCTTATCTGAGAGAAAAGATGGATTATGTGGTGATAGATTCCTCTCCCATGGCGTTGGTGGCGGATACAGAGGAATTAAATGAATTGGTGGATGCTTCTATTCTTGTGGTGCGACAGCACACGGCTTTGGTGCAGGAAATCAATGATTCTATTGACATTCTTAATGACGGAAACAGCCAGTTCTTTGGCTACATTATCAATGATTTCCACCATGGTTTTAGAGACACTGTTGGTCAGTACGGCTATGGCTATGGTTACGGCTATGGCTACGGTTATGGAAATTATGGATATTACAATAAAAACAGACGCACAGGAGGCGGTCATGGAAAACAGGATCGCATGTGAAAAAAAACGCCGGGTTGACACAGCAGAATATTTGTCTGTGCTGCGGGAACTGACGGAGGAAGGAAAAAAGGTAAGCCTTACCATCAGTGGAAATAGTATGTCTCCTTATTTGATTCATGAGAGAGATCAGGTTTTTTTTGAAAAGCCGAAAGCACCCTTAAAAAGAGGAGATATTGTTTTCTATCAGCGGGAGAATGGGCAATATATTATGCATCGCATCTGCAAGGTGAAGGAAAACGGATACTATATCGTGGGGGATGCCCAGACAGAGGTGGAAGGTCCCATTGCAGAGAGTCAAATTTTTGGTGTGGTGACGAAGGTGCGTCGAAAGGGAAAACTGGAACAGCCAGGAGATTTTTGGTGGGATTTCTTTGAAAAGATATGGATTCGCTGGATTCCCCTTCGCCCGGGTCTGAGAGAAATATATACATTTTTCAGGAAAGTTTTCAAAAAAGGAAAATAGAAGTGATGACTTTCACGACTGTGCTGTGAGAAATGCAGCAGAATGGAGATTAGAATGGATAAAGCAAGTCGGGAGTATGAAGCACCAATAGAATTATTTGATATTAATGTGTTGGTGGAAAATATTTGGAGAGGGTTGAGACAATTCTGGTGGATTTTTCTCATTATCATCAGTTTATTGTCCACGTTGTTTTATGGGAAGGCGAGACTAACTTATCAACCTATGTATAAAGCGACATCAACCTTTGTTATCAGTATGAATCGCGCTGTTTCCTATAGCAGCGAATATTATAACAACGCCACGGCATCGCAGATGGGAAAAACATTCCCTTATATCTTAAACAGTGGGGTGTTGCAGACAGTGGTGGCGAGAGATTTGGGATTGGATGGAATATCAGAATCCATTACAGCAGAAGCCATGGAGGATACAAACTTGTTTGAACTCAGTGTGACGGGAAGTAATCCCCAGCGTGCCTATGATGTACTGCAGTCCGTGATTGCCAATTACCCATCAGTGGCAGAGTTTGTAATCGGAGATACACAGCTCTATGTGCTGGATGAATCTGGTGTGCCAGAAAGTCCGATTAATCCGGCAGATTATATGCCGGAGGCAAAGAAGGGGGCACTTTTGGGAATCCTCGTCAGTGCAGCTGCACTGGCTTTCTATGCGGTAATGCGAAACACGATTCGAAAGGAAGAGGACTTTAAGAAACTGCTCAATGTGCGTTGCTTGGGAAGTATTCCTATGATACAGCATAAAAAAAGGTCAGAAAAGAATCGAGAATTGGTTTTAATCAGCAATAAAAAGATTCCAGCCGCCTTTTTGGAGGCAACACGAACCATTCGCACAAGACTGTTAAAGGAATGTGCACAAAATGATTTAAAAACCTTGTTGGTAACCAGCACCATGCCGGGAGAAGGTAAATCCACAGCAGCAGTAAATATGGCGTTATCTTTGGAACAAAAGGGCTATAAAGTGCTTCTCATCGATGGAGATATGCGTCATCCATCCCTGACAAAAACCATGGGAATCAAAGAAAAAAGTTATGAGAAGGGCTTTAAAGATGTGCTTATGGGAAAGGCAGAATGGAAAGAAGTGTTGCTCCGTTATCAGGATAGAGAAATTTATCTGGTACCGGGCAGTGAGGCGGTAGCTTCCACAGAGCGTATCCTTTCCGGTTCCCGCACAGAAGCGTTGATGGAGGAAGCAAGAACTCTGGCAGATTACGTGATTATTGATACGCCGCCGGCTGGTATGCTTGCAGATGCATCCATCTTAACCCAATATGCAGATGGACTGGTGTTTGTTGTGCGACAAGATACGGTACGAAGAGATCATGTGATTGAGACAGTGCAGACGATTGCCAACACAGGAATTATTATGGCCGGATGTATTTTAAATGGGGTGCAGTCAGGGATCACTGGCTATGGCGGCCGATATGGAAGACGCTATGGCTATAATGGCTATGGTTATGGTGGATACGGTTACGGCTATGGCTACAAACGAAAAAAAGAACAGGAATAAAAAATAGAGGCAAACACTTTTTTATCTGTCACATACAATAAAGAAAAAAGAAAGTTTTGTGATTATGTTAAAAAAATTTTGTTGTCTTTTATTAAGTGTATGTCTTATCGCCTCCATTCTTGTGGCGTGTGGCGATAAGAATACAGATCAAAAAACGGTGCGATTAAATGAGGTGGCTCACTCCATTTTTTACGCACCGTTATACGTTGCCATAGAAAAGGGTTATTTTGAGGAGGAAGGGATAGCTCTTCAGCTGACCACAGGATTTGGTGCAGATAAAACCACCACCGCATTGCTTTCCGGCGAAGCGGATATAGGCCTAATGGGACCGGAAAGCACCATCTATCTTTATCAGGAAGGAAACACCGACTATGTGGTGAATTTTGCCCAGCTAACCCAGCGGGCGGGAAATTTCCTGGTGTCAAGAGAAAAGATAGAGGCATTTGACTGGAATATGATAAAGGGAAAAGATGTTATTGGAGGGCGAAAAGGTGTTCGCCACTAATAAATGTAAATTTGGAGTCTATAGTAATAAT
>CAYLUV010000029.1:0-16857 GCA_964386955.1 uncultured Lachnospiraceae bacterium | reverse complement strand
ATGGTTCTCCACCAAAGACACCATTTCCAAAAAATATGACCATACATTTAAGGATATTTTCCAGGAAATATATGATGCAGAGTACGATGAGAAGTTTAAAGAAGCGGGTATCGAGTATTTCTACACGCTGATTGATGATGCAGTTGCCCGTGTCATCCGCTCTGAGGGCGGCTATATTTGGGCTTGTAAGAATTATGACGGTGATGTTATGAGCGATATGGTGGCTACTGCATTTGGTTCTTTGGCTATGATGACTTCCGTTTTAGTATCACCGGAAGGAAACTATGAGTACGAAGCGGCCCATGGAACAGTGCAGAGACATTATTATAAGCATTTGGC
Source organism: uncultured Lachnospiraceae bacterium (assembly GCA_964386955.1). Taxonomy (GTDB): domain Bacteria; phylum Bacillota; class Clostridia; order Lachnospirales; family Lachnospiraceae; genus SIG292. The sequence continues at coordinate 16,518 of CAYLUV010000029.1, read as the reverse complement.
AGGAGAGGAAACATCCACAAACTCTGTAGCCACAATCTTTGCGTGGACTGGTGCCTTAAGAAAACGTGGTGAGTTGGATGGTATCGAAGATTTGATGGCATTTGCTGACAAATTAGAAAAGGCAACCATCGATACCATTGAATCCGGAAAGATGACAAAGGATCTTGCTCTGATCACCACATTATCAGATGTTACCGTATTAAACAGTGAGAACTTTATCAAAGAAGTTCGTAAAACATTAGAAAGTATGTTATAAAAATGAAAAATAGCTGGAAAAATTATATAGGAATTGGCGTGGCTGCATTTTTTACCTTTGCAGCCTGCAGCCTATTTCTTATTACGTTATTAAAATTTGATGTGCTGATAGCAAGCTTTGGAAAGGTTGCGGGGATTTTAGAATCCATTATTATTGGTATTGTTATAGCCTATGTCTTAAATCCTGTGATGGTCTTTTTTGAGCGAAAAATGACGGGAGCTTTTCAGAAAAACACGGCAGTTATGGAAGCGAAGAAACATAAGTGGATTCGCAGTGCCAGCATTGTGATTGCCTTGATTATTGGGGTATCTGTGGTGGCAGCGGTAGTTGGCATGATGCTTCCACAACTATTTGACAGTCTTTATGGACTGGCGATGCAGATGCCAGAATACCTTACCAACTTCTCCAAATGGCTTTTGGACATCACCAAAGATTATCCCGTATTGGAAGAGTATGTGGCAGATTTTGTCAATGAATTTAGTGGAAAGATTAATGATTTCTTTACCTATGATTTCATCGTAGTTATTACCAAATATCTCAAATATTTTACTACTGGCGTCATCTCTGCGGTAAATGCCATGCTGAATGTGGTGGTGGGATTGATCGTAGCGGTGTATTTGCTTTACAGCAAAGAAAATTTTTCCGGTCAGGCAAAGAAGATTCTCTATGCTGTATTTGAGCCTTCCAAGGGCAATCTGATTTTAACGACGGTGAGAAAGACCAATCAGATTTTTGGCGGTTTTATCATAGGCAAGATTATCGACTCTGCCATCATCGGTGTGCTTTGTTTTATCTGTCTCAGTGTGATGAATATGCCTTATACCCTTTTGGTCAGCGTAATCGTAGGTGTTACGAACGTGATTCCGTTTTTTGGTCCTTTTATCGGTGCCATTCCAAGTGCTATCCTTATCTTATTGGTAAGTCCTATGGATGCGCTGTACTTTATCATTTTTGTAATTATCTTACAGCAGGTGGACGGAAATATCATAGGGCCGGCAATCCTTGGGGAAAGTACAGGACTTTCTTCCTTCTGGGTTATTTTTGCCATTATGCTCTTTGGCGGTCTTTTCGGGGTAGTAGGTATGATCATTGGAGTGCCAACAGTGGGTGTATGCTTCTATCTGATTAAACTTATTTTGGATCATAGACTGACAAAGAAAAATTATCCATTGGATACGGAAAGCTACATGGATTTAAAGGAAATTGACGAACAAGAACATAAACTTATCTACTATGAACCCCATGAGGAGAAAAGTTCCATGGAGGCCATGCAGAAATTCAAGAAAAAGTTCAGCAGATTTGTGAAAAATGTTGAAAAAAAGAAAGACTGATTCTTGTTTTCTGTGTAAAATGGTTGTATAATAAGGAAAGATAAGGATTATGATTAGGAGGCCTATGCAATGATTCGAGATTTTCAGGGGAATGTCATCCAATTAGATAAAAGAGGAAAAGAGTATCCGGTAGACGTGTTATTGACAGAGAAAGATGGGAAAAATATCCTGCTGGTGTCAGCACGAATTTTCTTCGCACCATTCCAGATTCCGATTGGCGTTAAGGTACAGCCATGGAAGGATAACATTTTAAAGGGATTCCGTCAGTGGGGCGGCAAATACCAGGTGTTTGGCGGACAGGAGTTAGAAGTACGCATGGACATTAAGGAAGTGGATTCCTATGATGATGCGGTTCTTGTTTGGACAGCAGATAAGATGGTGGAAGAGATTGTAAAGGACGTTATCAGCCGAGAAGTAGATCTTTGGTTAGATTCCGGAAAGACATTTACCGATGTAGGTGCAAAGGATGAATTAGATTGGAAACCACATCTTCCAAAATCCATTCATTTTGCAAGATGGACTCTCAATCAGCCAAATCTGGTAACAAAGATTGCCAAACATGAATTTGGACATGTTCTCGGTATCGGTAGTGTATATCGAGATATCCGAAAAGGCATGAAAGGTCTTTGCATTAATCGCGATGAATTTCAGGATCTGAAGGGCAACTATTTGGGATACCACAAGTTTAACTGTGTTATGGAGAGTGGCGGACCAGTTAGCAACAATGATATCGAGATGTTGATTCTTGCATTTGTGACAGAAGAATATCAGCAATATCAGCTGGTAAGGGGAAAAGGTAAAGTCAGCGAAGCGGTAGGCAGAGGAAATTAGTTATACCATATAAGAAATTAGGGCGAATTTCACAGCAGTTGTGAGGTTCGCCTTTTTTGTATGAACAGAACTTTATTATGCTACCACATTAAAGTATTGGTTGACGCATACAGAAAAAGAAGTTATAATTTCAGAAAATAAAGGTTTACTACAATGGAGGAGACAGACAATGAATCAAAGATTATTACATACTCCACAGGGAGTGAGAGACATTTACGGGACAGAATGTGAAAAGAAGAATGTGATCAAAGATAAGCTCCATCATGTTCTATGGCAGTATGGGTATCACGACATTGAAACTCCGACATTTGAATTTTTTGATATTTTTAATCAGGAGAAGGGGACGGTACAAAGTTCCGAGATGTATAAGTTCTTTGACCGTAACAATAATACCCTTGTGTTGCGGCCGGATATGACGCCTTCCATTGCCAGAAGCGTGGCAAAATATTATGAGCAGGATACACTGCCATTGCGACTTTGCTATGTGGGAAATACGTATCTCAATAGGGTCAATTATCAAGGAAAATTGACGGAGGTAACCCAGTTAGGTGCGGAGTTGGTAAATGATAACAGCTCCTTGGCAGATGCGGAGATTATTGCCATGATGATCGATTGTCTGAAGGGAACGGGATTGAAGGAATTTCGTATTGATCTGGGGCAAGTGGATTTTTATAAGGGACTTATTGAGGAAGCGGGACTTTCTGATGAGGAAGAAGCGAGACTTAGGCAGTATATTGACAACAAGAATTCCTTTGGTATGGAGAAGGTGCTGAAAAATCTGAACTTTGACCAAAACTCCTACGATGCCCTGGCAGGATTTATGGATCTTTATGGGGATGTAGATGTGTTGGAGAAGGCAAAGACCATTACAAAGAACCCGCGGGCAAGGAAAGCAATAGAGCGCTTAGAGAAGGTTTATGAGATGCTTTGCATCTATGGTTATGAAAAATATATCAGCTTTGATCTGGGCATGTTGACTCAATTTAACTATTATACGGGGATTATATTTAAAGGTTATACTTATGGAACAGGAGATGCCATCGTAAAGGGCGGGCGATACGACGAATTGCTTTCTCTTTTTGGCAAAGATGCCCCTTCCATTGGTTTTGTGATTACAGTGGATGAGCTAATGATGGCATTGTCCAGACAACAGATTCCAGTACCGACAGCGAAAAAAACATTACTGTTGTTCCAAAAAGAGAGAAAAGAAAAGGCACTGCAGGATGCCATGAAGATGCGAAGGGACGGAGATCTGGTGGCATTAGTGGAGAAAAAAGAGGACAGTACGCTGGAAGAATATAGAGAGTATGCCAAAACTATGGCTCACAGCCAAATCCTTTATTACAAAGAGGATGGACAGATGGATGTTTTAAAGATAGAAGAAATGTAAGTGGAGGAAAGACCCTATGAGATATTTGACATTTGCTCTTGCAAAAGGGCGTCTTGCAAAGAAAACCCTAGCTTTATTTGAAAAAATAGGCATAACCTGTGAGGAGATGAAGGACGAAAAAACAAGAAAATTGATTTTCGTCAATGAGGAATTAAAATTGAAATTTTTCCTGTCAAAGGCTACGGACGTGCCAACCTACGTGGAATATGGAGCGGCAGACATTGGTGTGGTGGGGAAGGATACCCTGCTAGAAGAAAACCGCAACCTCTATGAAATGATGGATTTGGGATTTGGAAAATGCCGCATGTGTGTTTGCGGGCCGGAATCAGCTAGAGAGAAGTTAAAACATAATGAATTGATTCGTGTGGCGTCCAAGTATCCACACATTGCGAAGGATTATTTTTACAATGAGAAAATGCAGACAGTGGAGATTGTCAAGTTAAATGGTTCTGTGGAGTTGGCACCTATTGTGGGATTATCGGAGGTAATCGTAGATATTGTGGAGACGGGTTCCACGCTAAAAGAAAATGGATTGACTATATTAGAAGAAATTTGTCCCCTTTCTGCCCGCATGGTGGTAAATCAAGTGAGCTTAAAAATGGAGCAGGAACGAATCCGCAGCCTGATTAATGCCCTTAGCAAGCTGCCGGAATATCAGTAAAAGACGAGAAAGGAAATGAGCCATGAGACTTTTAAAAGTAGAAAAAAACACCATTGACAATATATTAAATGACCTGTTAAAAAGAAGTCCAAATCACTACGGCGCCTATGAAGGAGCAGTGCAGGAGATTATCGATGCCGTAAGAAAAGAGGGAGACCAAGCACTTTTCGATTACACAGAACAATTTGATGGTGCTAAGTTGACCAAAGAGAATGTGGAAGTGACGGAGGAAGAAATCCAGGCGGCATATCAGGAGGTAGATCCAGAACTTCTCTCTGTCATCCGAGCCTCCATGGAAAATATTCGTGTGTACCATGAAAAACAGAAACAATATAGTTGGTTTGATACCACCGCGGATGGAACGATGCTGGGACAGAAGGTAACTGCTCTTGGAAGTGTAGGTGTCTATGTGCCGGGAGGAAAAGCAGCCTATCCATCTTCCGTTCTTATGAATATCGTACCGGCAAAAGTGGCAGGGGTAAAAAATATCTGTATGGTGACACCTCCTGGGAAGGACGGTGTTGTCACTGCCACAACTTTGGTGGCAGCCAAGGAAGCAGGCGCAGATCATATCTATAAAGTGGGAGGCGCACAGGCTATTGCAGCCCTTGCCTATGGAACGGAATCTATTCCAAAAGTAGATAAAATTGTGGGGCCGGGTAACATCTACGTGGCCTTGGCGAAAAAAGCAGTATACGGTCATGTTAGTATTGACAGCATTGCAGGACCAAGTGAGGTACTTGTTTTGGCAGATGAGACGGCAAATCCAAGATTTGTGGCGGCGGATCTCTTATCCCAGGCAGAACACGATGAACTTGCCAGTGCCATTTTGGTAACCACCAGCATGGAGCTGGCAAAGGCAGTAGAAAAAGAAATCCAGGGATTTGTAGAGATTCTTTCCAGAAAAGAGATCATCGAGAAATCGTTGGAACAATTTGGTTATCTTTTGGTGGCAGATTCCATGGAAGATGCCATTCAGATTACCAATGCCATAGCTTCGGAACATCTGGAAATCGTCACCAAAAATCCATTTGAAGTGATGATGAAGATTGAAAATGCAGGCGCCATTTTCTTGGGCGAGTATAGTTCAGAGCCGTTAGGGGATTATTTTGCAGGACCAAACCATGTCCTTCCTACTAACGGAACGGCAAAATTCTTTTCGCCACTTAGTGTGGATGACTTTATTAAGAAATCAAGTATTATATACTATTCCAAAGATGCCCTTACAAAGGTACATAATGAGGTGGAAACCTTCGCAAAAGCAGAACATTTGACCGCACATGCAAATTCTATTGCAGTAAGATTTGAAAAATAACCGCAGGAGTGATATGATGAATAGCAGAGTAGGAATTGTCGAAAGAAACACAAAGGAGACGAAGATACGTCTTTCCATCAATTTGGATGGAACAGGAACATCAGAAGTGGATACCGGGATTGGTTTTTTGGATCATATGCTGATTAGTTTTGCAAAACATGGTTTTTTTGATCTAACCTGTAAAGTGGAGGGAGACCTTCATGTGGACTGTCACCACACCATTGAGGATGTGGGAATTGTTTTGGGACAGGCCATTGCAAAAGCTCTGGGGGACAAAAGCTCTATCAAGCGATATGGCAGCTTCATCCTTCCAATGGATGAAACCTTAATCCTTTGCTCCATGGATATTTCCGGTCGCCCGTATCTGTATTTTGACATTCCCTTTACAGTGGAAAGAGTTGGGGGATATGACACAGAGATGGTAAAAGAATTTTTCTATGCCATTTCCTATAGCTGTGGAATGAATCTTCATTTCAAATGGTTTCATGGTACGAACAACCACCATTTGATCGAAGCAGCTTACAAAGCCTTTGCAAAGGCTTTAGATGAGGCCGTCAGCATAGATCCACGTATAAAAGGAGTCCTTTCTACCAAAGGGGCTCTGTAGAAAGAAGGAGGAACTTAAAAAATGGATTATGTAAAGGTTATTCCATGCCTGGATTTGGAGGATCCTGTAGCCTCTGCTCGCTATTACAATGACTGCGGAGCAGATGAAATTGCCTATTTTGACAGTAAAGCCACAAAAGAGGGACGCGAACCAAATATCAGACAGATAAGAGAAATCACAAGAATGGTGGATATTCCTCTTTTGGCATGTGGCGGTGTGCGCGGTGTAGAAGACGTGAAGACGATACTTTATGCGGGAGCCAACAAAGCCTGTATCAATTCAGCGGCAGTGGCAAATCCAGACGTAGTAAAGGAAGCATCAGAGCGTTTTGGAAAAACAAGAATTATGGTAGCCATTGACCTCTCCACCATGGAAAATCCAGTGGAATGGGCAGAGTTAATGGAGGAGAAAGGAGCCGGAGAACTTCTTTTGATCCACAATAATCAGGTTCCAAATTATGTGGAACTAGTAAATGCCATCAAGGAGAAGGTGCGCATTCCTGTTATCATATCCAGTTATGCCACAAAGGCAGAGGATATGGTGGATGTAATCGAACAGACCAACGCGGAGGCGATCTCCTTATATTCTTTGGATAAGATGGATATTATGGACATCAAACAGGGATTGGCAAAATCCAATATTGAAGTAAAGACACTTTCCTCAGAGATGGATTTTTCTCAGTTTACATTGAACAGTGATGGTTTGATTCCGGTTATTGTACAGGATTACAAGACCAATGAAGTACTGATGATGGCTTATATGAATGAGGAAGCCTACAACAATACTATCAAGAGTGGAAAGATGACTTATTACAGCAGAAGCAGACAGGAACTTTGGTTAAAAGGTGCCACATCTGGGCATTATCAGTATGTGAAGTCTTTAAAACTGGATTGTGATAATGATACGATCCTTGCCAAAGTGTCTCAGGTAGGTGCGGCTTGTCATACAGGAAGCAGAAGCTGTTTCTTCCAGAATCTGGTGGAAAAACAGTTCGATGCCAGCAATCCGATGAATGTGTTGGAGGATGTATTCTCCGTCATTCAGGACAGAAAGGAACGCACCAAGGGCGGTTCTTACACAAACTATCTGTTTGAGAAGGGATTGGATAAGATTTTGGCCAAATTAGGGCAGCAGTCCACAGGCATTGTTATCGCAGCGAAGAATCCAAATTCTGACGAGATGCGCTATGAGATTGCAGATTATCTCTACTATTTGATGATTTTGATGGCGGAGAAAGGACTTGTGTGGAAGGACGTCACAGATGATCTGGCAGACAGACGCTAAAAAACTTCGAACATACGGTCAGACAAAAGGAAAAATCCTTTACTAATCGCAAAATTATGATATAATGTGCTTTGTGGCATTTGCATTTTTGCGTGGCCATAATGCAAGGTACAGAGGAATCTTTCGGATTCCATGTGAATAGGAGGTTAAAGAATGACAGCATTGACAACGGCATTTGCAGAGTATACATTCAAATTTGTTGTATTTATCGCCTGCGCAGTAGTCGGCGTAGTGGCCGGTGCGAAGGTGAAGGCTTCCAAAAAATCAAAATAATCCATTGAGATCAAAGGGTTTATAATTTGAGTGGTCCCTGGCGTGTCATGAGCATGCGAGGGACACTTGTATGTATTTTATAAATGCAGGAGGAGAAACGACGTGACAAAATACGGAGTGAACGAATTAAGAAAAATGTTCCTTGACTTCTTTGAGAGCAAAGAACATTTAGTAAGAGGTAGCTATTCCTTAGTACCTCATAATGACAAAAGTTTATTATTGATCAACGCAGGTATGGCACCATTAAAACCATACTTTACCGGACAGGAGATTCCACCAAAGACAAGAATGGCTACCTGCCAGAAATGTATCCGTACTGGAGATATTGAGAACGTAGGTAAGACAGCACGCCATGGTACTTTCTTTGAGATGCTTGGTAACTTCTCTTTTGGTGACTACTTCAAACACGAAGCCATTGCTTGGACATGGGAATTCTTAACAGAGGTAGTAGGTCTTGACAAAGATCGCCTTTATCCATCTGTATACGAGGATGACGATGAAGCATTTGCTATCTGGAGAGATGAGATCGGCATTGCAGAAGACAGAATCTTCCGTTTTGGAAAAGAAGATAACTTCTGGGAACACGGCGCAGGTCCATGCGGTCCTTGTTCTGAAGTATATTATGACCGCGGTGAAAAATATGGCTGCGGTGAACCAGGATGTACCGTAGGATGCGAATGTGACCGTTACATGGAAGTATGGAACAACGTATTTACGCAGTTTAACGGTGACGGCGAAGGCGGTTACGAAGAATTAGAGAACAAGAATATCGATACAGGTATGGGACTGGAACGTCTTGCAGTAGTAGTGCAGGATGTAGATTCTATCTTTGATGTAGATACTATTCAGGCAGTGCGCAACGCAGTATGTGAAGCGGCACACAAAACTTATAAAGAGAACGAAAAGGATGACATTTCTATCCGTCTGATTACAGACCACATTCGTTCTGCTACCTTCCTTATTTCCGATGGTGTACTTCCGAGCAACGAAGGCCGTGGATATGTACTTCGTCGTTTGATTCGTCGTGCAGCTCGTCACGGACGCTTACTGGGTGTGGAAGGCAAATTCCTTGCAAACTTAAGTGAGGTGGTAATTCGTGAATCCAGAGAAGGATATCCAGAATTAGAAGAGAAGAAGATCTTTATCAATAAAGTGCTTACACAGGAAGAAGATAACTTCAATAAGACTATCGACCAGGGACTTTCTATCTTAGCAGATATGGAAGCAGCCATGAAGGAAGCAGGAGAGAAGGTTCTTTCTGGTGAAAATGCATTCAAATTATACGATACTTACGGATTCCCTATTGACCTTACAAAGGAAATCTTAGAAGAAAAAGGATACAGCGTGGACGAGGAAGGCTTCAAGGCTTCCATGGAAGAACAGAAAAACAGAGCACGTAATGCACGTGAAGTGACAAACTACATGGGTGCTGATGTTACTGTATATGAATCCATCGATCCAGCATTAACAAGCGAGTTCGTTGGTTACGCAAATGATGTATATGATTCTGAGATTACTGTTTTAACAACAGAATCTGAGATTGTAGAAGCGCTGACAGACGGACAGGTTGGAACTATTTTCGTAAAAGAAACACCTTTCTACGCAGCAAGCGGCGGACAGGCAGCAGACACCGGTATCATCACTGTTGGTGAAAATGAATTCCAGGTAGAAGATACCATCAAACTTCGCGGTGGAAAGATTGGTCACGTTGGTAAAGTGACAAAGGGTATGTTCAAGACTGGTGATGTGGCTCACTTAGAGATTGACGTTACAAAACGTCGTGCATCCGGCAAGAACCACAGTGCAACTCACCTTCTGCAGCAGGCACTTCGTGACGTATTAGGCGATCACGTAGAACAGGCTGGTTCCTTAGTAACACCAGAAAGACTTCGTTTTGACTTTACTCATTTTGCGGCTATGACACCAGAAGAGATTGCAAAAGTAGAACAGATCGTAAATGATAAGATTCATGCATTCCTTCCAGTAGAGACAAAGGTAATGCCGATTGAAGAAGCAAAGAAAACGGGAGCAAGAGCGCTCTTTGGTGAAAAATACGGCGCAGAAGTGCGTGTGGTAAATATGGGTGGATATTCCATCGAACTTTGTGGTGGTACTCACGTAAACAACACCGGTTCTATCACAGCCTTCAAGATCTTATCTGAAAGTGGTATTGCAGCAGGTGTTCGTCGTATCGAAGCCTTAACTGCTGACAGTGTATTTAACTACTATAGTGAGATGGAAAACACACTCACAGAAGCTGCAAAATTGGTAAAAGCAACTCCAGCGAACCTTCTCGCTAAATTAGAAAGTTTACAGGCAGAATTAAAAGCAGCTCACAGCGAAAATGAAGCCTTAAAAGCAAAGATGGCGAAGGATTCCCTTGGGGATGTAATGGATCAGGCAGTGGAAGTAAACGGTATGAAGATTCTGGCAGCAGAATTAGAAAATATCGATATGAACGGTCTGCGTGATCTGGGAGACCAGTTAAAAGACAAATTGGGAGATGGTGTTGTAGTGCTTTGTTCTACCAAGGATGGCAAAGTAAGCTTGATGGCTATGGCAACAGATTCTGCAGTAAAAGCTGGCGTACATTGTGGTAAGCTTATCAAAGAGAGTGCAGCTTTAGTTGGCGGCGGCGGTGGCGGTCGTCCAAACATGGCACAGGCTGGTGGTAAGAACCCAGCAGGTATCAAGGATGCATTGGCAAAAGCAACTGAGATGGTAAAAGAACAGTTAGCATAATAAAATAAACAGATGCGAAGAGATTTGCATTGATATAGAAGACCTTCAAATCAGAGAAAGAAATTTCTGATTTGGGGGTCTTTTTTTGCTTCGTATTCTTAACATTTTCTTTAAAATACTAGAGTTGACAAAAAAACCTAGAGGGGATGGAATGAAATAAAAATGTAATATTTGTGGAAACAAATAATAACGTGGAAAAGGTTTTATGAAAAAATTAAAAGTTAACAATGGTAATTTGCTAATGATTCTGCCGTTAATGTTAGCATTTGTGTTATTTGGTGGATTTTATTCTTTTGGAGCATATTTTGCTGGGGCAGTGATTCTTTTTTGTCTCTTTTTGCGATTAGGATACAGCAAACGAAGTTTTTCTCCTGATAGAATAGTAATTGGAATATGTGTGGGAATGTTTGGCTCGGCTTTTATTAGCTGTCTTGTCTCCATAAATAAGGGCTTATCTTGGCTTGGGCTCATTCGGTTGATCGGGATTTTTCTTTGGGCTTTTTTTCTGTTTCAATTTGAAGAATCAGAAAGAGATGCGGTGCTTCACATTTTTCCTTTTGTGGGAGTTGGCATGGTCTTGATTGGTGTAGTGGCTTATTGGATTCCAGATTTAAAAGAATTCTTTTGGCAATCAGGTCGCCTTGGAGGAATCTTTCAGTATTCTAATACCTGCGGGTTGTTTTTACTGATTTGTGTCGTACTGCTTACAGCGCATTCACATCCTGCGAAGAGAGATTTTATTTTATTTGATAGTTTACTATTTGGTGTTTTCTTGACCGGAAGCAAAGGAAGTGTTATCTTGCTCATCCTTGTGTTGCTTTGGATATTTCTGAAAAAGAAAGCATTTCGGAAAAATATAGGGATTTTTCTTGTGGTTATGTTAATCGTTGCATTTGTATATGGGGTTCTTACAAAGGATTATCAAAATATTGCCCGTATTTTTACATTGTTGAAAAATCCTAGTACTTTGTACGGCAGAGTCTTGTATGTGAAAGATGTGATACCAACATTGATACAGAATCCTTTAGGAATCGGCTACATGGGATATGCCAGTATACAATCCAGTATTCAGACTGGGGTATATACCACCATCTATTTGCATAATGACTGGATACAAATGGCATTAGATTTTGGTTGGATTTTTTCAAGCATTACCGTGTTTGTTTTTCTATTTCAAATAATAAAAGGAAGACAGAGTGCAGAAAAGAAGATGATTTTAGTGATAATTGCAGTATATAGTTTGCTGGAATTTCATTTCCAATATTTCTTTATGGATATGTTAGTGTTGTTGTTTTTTGACATGGATAGACAAAAGGCGAAAATTGGTAAAGGTTTGACAGTGAAAGAAAATCAGATATTTTCCATAGTGGGGTGTTTCTTTTTTCTATACTTGGGCATGGCATCGTTTTGCACGTATATAGGGGAATATGACAGAGCAGTTTCCATGAATCCGTTAGATACCCAGGCAAGAACAGGACAATTATTAGAGGAAGCAGAGAAAGATACGGCTGTTACCTATGCGACTAAACTTCTAGAACATGATACCTACAATATACAAGCATATAATGCATTAGCATATGCAGCATTGATGGATGGAAATGTGGAACATGCTTTAGATAATAAGATGAAGATATTGGAAATTGCACGCTTCGATATGAATGAATATGCAGATTTTGATGAAATGGTGCAAAATATATTGTCAGCAACGGATGATTCTCAGATTCAAAGTCTATGTAAATCTGCAAGAAAACGAATGCAGTCCCTTCTAAGTGAGACGAAAGAGAATGTGAGTCCGATGGCATATAAACTTCGAGATAAACCAGTGTTTATCTGGGAGTAGTGTCAAAGAACATAACAGAATAAAGTAACCCGTAAACCCAAGAATAATACAAAGAGGAGGAAGAATATGAAAAAAATAGCGTGGTTATTGATATTTGTACTGTTGTTTCAGTACGTACCACTGAATGTACAGGCAGATACAACGGCGGAGACAGTGAACGCGGAAAGCGTGACAGCGGCAGAAGTCTATCATGAGATGAAAACGAGAGAAACTGGAGAAAGAGTATATCCTATTGTAATCAAGGTAAAGGCTCCAATAACTCCTTATTATCCTGAAATTAAATCTTTCACCATTGATGGAATTGCTAAGAACAACGTTAAGTTGGAAAAACCGGAGGGATTTCAATCCGCTGAGATGGTTCTGAGTTGTGCAATACCGGTATCTGATCTGGCAGAGGGGAAAGATCATAAAATTTCTGCTACCATCGGATTTCAGATTTCTAGGGGAAATACGATGGTTGATGGAACAATGGATATCACCCATTCATTTAAAGTACAAACAATACAAAAATACTATGAAGTAACAGATTTATCTCCTATATATATATCATCAAAAGAATCCTATCATATGTTTATTGATGATAGAACATTTTACACGGAGAACAATAATGTAAAAGTAGAAGCGATAGATCTGCTCGATCAATCAGGTGTAGTGAAGAGTTCTGTTAATTATGTATCTGATAGTGGTGGCACAAGTAACACAGAAGATTCTAGATATTCTGATGAGACCTTGGGGAAAGCAGTAAGTAAGGTTGGCAAATATTGCTTTACTTATAATACGAGATCTGATTTTGATTTGAAGAATCCATTGTCAGAAGGTTTCTACAATATTCGTTATAAATTAGATGATGGTACTGTATATGTAATCAAGGATGCAGTGAAGTCAACGGCATCTCCGGTAATATATTCTGTAGCAGATACAGCGGATGAGGGTTTTCATACCTCTTATAATTTAGGTCGAATTTCTACGGATCAATCAGGAGAGTATGTATCTATCTGTGTATATGGGTTAAATATTACAAAAGATACTGTAAAACCAGTATTTTATGATGGAGAGACAGCAATCACTGGAAGTGTAGTTGCAGAGGAACATGCTTCTATGGGTTCTTATTTTAGATTAGAGAAAAAGACATCAAGTGCATGGACAGATGGTTGGGACATAAAGTATGTAGATGATGACTGTGTGAGAAGGACTTTTGACCTAACATTTTTCTCCGCTGATGGACGTGAATTGACTAATGAAGAAGATGTAGGAAAAATTGTACCAACAAGTGTAGAAATTATAAAACGAGATATTTATTACCGCTATTATGACAGTGTTCGGAAAACATTTACCATATATTTTTCTTCTGATTCAAATGTGGATACCAGTGTGAAACCGACTGTTAGTTTTTGTGATTATAATGATAATAAGTATGGAAAGGATTCCTATACTGCAGAAAAAATAATTTCAGAGACAAATAAATTTACAAGACAGTCAGAAACTAAGGCAATTTTTTCAGTGGAGGACATAGATGGTGGTGTATTTAAATACGGTAATCCTTATTTTGAGGTAACATATAAAAAGAAGGATGGTACAGAAGAAAACTATAAACTAGAGAATGATGATGATATCCAGGAAATATGCGGCACATATTGTTCCTCAGAGACAGAAGAGGTAGATCATGTAAAAGGTGGAAGAGATGTGGTCTTATATTATCCATATTGGATTGGAAGTGTATACCAGTTTTCTGACACAGGCACTGGAAGTAAACATTATATTACAGCGGAGGAAGCATCCTACCTTGGTACAGAACGATTTACTTATTGTGATTATGAGAAAGGAACAGGTAATAGAGGAAATATTAATAAACATGACAGATTCTGGCAACTTGGCTTTTTCATAGAAGGTAAAGAGCCAGAGAACACTCCTACCACACCGGGTGGTAACAATGGAATTGGTACAGATCCGACGGAAAAAGATGACTCTTCTGATGGAGAGAATAGTGGAAAACCACAAAATCCTACACAACCGGATAAAAACGACGGAGAGAATAGTGGAAAACCACAAAATCCTGCTCAACCGGATAAAAACAACGGCGGTAATGGTAATGTTGCCAAACCACACGTGCATGACTACAAATATACCTCCAACAATGACGCCACTGTGCTGGCAGATGGAACAAAGACAGGAGTATGTTCCTGTGGAGATAAAGTGACAGTAGCGGACAAAGGTTCCAAATTAAAAGCGACCATCAAAGTTCCTGCGAAATCCTTTGCTTTAAAGACGAGACAAGCCTACAAAGGATTTAAAGTAACGATGGGTAAGGGTGACAGCATTGTCTCTGTGAAGTCAAACAAGACAAATATACTGAAAATTTCTTCTATTAACAAGAAAAAGGGAACTTTTAACTTAACAGCTCAAAAGAAAACGGGAACTGCGAAAGTAACCATTACCCTGAAAAGCAAGAAGAGCATCACTTTATCTGTGACGGTTCAGAAAAAAGATGTAAAGACAACAAAAATCGCTGTATCAAAGACAAAGATTACCCTAAAGAGAGGTGCAAAAATAACATTAAAACCAGTAATCACCCCAATCACCAGTAAACAGAAGATTACATACACAAGCTCCAATAAAAAGGTTGCAATGGTTTCCTCTAAAGGTGTGATAACAGCAGGTAAGAAAAAAGGATCTGCTAAGATTACAGTGAAATCTGGAAGCAAGAAGAAAGTAGTAACGGTGACAGTAAAATAAAGGTAGCTAATTCAATGAAAAAAATGACCAAAAAACAGAAAAAAGCTATTGACTAATCAAAAAATTATGTTATACTAATACAAGTGCTTTAAAAAATACCCGAACAGTTGTATTAGGCACAATACGCAACTGGAGGGAGGTTAGGTGAGGCTATGTCAAACGTTATCGTTAAAGAAAACGAATCCTTAGACAGCGCACTTCGCAGATTCAAAAGAAACTGTGCGAAGGCAGGAATTCAGCAGGAAATTCGTAAAAGAGAACATTACGAAAAACCTAGTGTTAGACGTAAAAAGAAATCTGAAGCAGCTCGCAAGAGAAAATTTAAATAAGCGATTCGTATTTAATATTTAAATTGTGCAATGAGAGAGACCGATGAGGTCTCTCTTTTTTTGCTTGTATATAATAATATAAGACGTTATAATGGATTTATACATTTACACACTAATGTGGTGAGAAACGGAGGATAATTTATGAAAAAGAAACGAACTTTTTATGTAGTAGTGACAGTGATGATGTTCTTCAGTCTATTGCTTCTGCATAATCCGAAGAGTGTCGATGCAGCTAGCAATGTAGCGGGCGGTGAGTGTGGTTCAACCATGGAATGGTACCTGAGTACAGAGGGAGTTCTTACAATCGAAGGGTCTGGTACGATGAACAATTGGAGCTGGAGTGACAAAGTACCTTGGCATTTATATCGTGATCAAATTAAAAAAGTGGTAATCAAAAAGGGTGTAACAGACATTGGACATTTTGCTTTTCGTGACTGCCACAATTTAACTGCTGTGGAATTACCAAATACGATTACTGTTATCGGCGGCGACGCATTTCGGAATTGTACAGCGTTAAAATCTATTTCTCTTCCAAGTGCTGTGACGGACATTGGGGGATGGGCATTTCAGGATTGTGCTATAAAGAGTATCAATCTTGGATCTAACCTTCGAGCAATAGGTATGGGCGCATTTAGAAATTCTGGTCTCACTTCCATTACAGTGCCAGCATCTATACAAAATACGAATGGATATCTTTTTGAAGATTGTGATGATTTGGTAACAGCGAAAATTGGGATTGGAACAGGTACCTACAAAATTGGTTATCAGGATTTTTATGGTTGTGATAAATTGGAGACCGTTATCATAGGAGATGGAGTTAATTTTATTGATCGATATGCCTTTAGTGATTGTGGAAAATTAAGAAATTTAACCATTGGAAAAAATGTGAAAACGATACGTGGTGCAGCATTTGGCGGTTGTACTAG
>CAYLUV010000028.1:0-17381 GCA_964386955.1 uncultured Lachnospiraceae bacterium | reverse complement strand
AAAAAAGGATTAAATAAAAAAGTAAAAGTCTATTAAAAGGTTTACCTTATCTGAAAAAAATGGTATCATAAGTGTAACGCCTTAGCAGGCATTTTCAGTACAAAACAAGAAAGGAAATGTTATGGGAAAAAATATACCAAAAGAGCGTAAGCTTATGTTATATGAGGCAATTTTAAAATTGGAAACCTTAGAAGAATGTGTAGATTTCTTTGAAGATATATGTACCATCAATGAACTGCGTTCCATGGAACAGCGCTTTGAAGTGGCAAAGATGCTTCGAGAAGAGAAGGTGTACACAGAGATTATGCAAAAGACAAGTGCCAGTTCCGCCACCATCAGCCGTGTAAATCGCATGCTGAATTACGGTACAGGTTATCTGGGAACCGTGCTTGACAGAATGGCAGAAGACAACGAGACTGAATAAAAGAAAACCCCCGGGAATCACTAGAGTGAGGTGACGTCAGAAAGATTTGCTTTTTGACAGCAGTACACCCAGTGGTTCATCGGGGGTTTGTTGTTTTTATGGAATGAGTGTAAAAAAATGGATGTTTAAACGCAAAAAAAGAAGCGATAGACGGGGCTCGAACCCGCGGTCTCGACCTTGGCAAGGTCGCGCGTTACCAACTACGCCACTATCGCATCTAAATGTGTCATCCCTTTGACAATATGAATGATAGCATGATAAAATAAAAAAGTCAATAGGAAAATTTAAAATTTTTATATTTTTTCCGTTTGTTCGATTTGTTTTAACATTTGATGCAGGAAGGAAGAAGGTTATGATTCGATTTGGTATAATAGGAACCAGCACGATTGCAGAAAAGTTTATGAATGTCACCAACGGGATACGAGAGTTTCAGCTGACTGCCGTGTATTCCAGAAAGGTGGACAAGGCCATGGCTTTTGGAACGCGATACGGTGCCACATATTTTTATGATAATCTGGAGGAATTTGCTGCAAGCGATGCTTTTGATGCGGTGTACATTGCCAGTCCCAACCATCTCCACTGTGAACAGAGTATTTTGATGATGAGAAATGGAAAGCATGTGCTCTGTGAAAAGCCATTGGCATCCAATGTAAGAGAAGTAGAGAAGATGTATGAGGCGGCACATGCCAGTGGAGTGGTACTTTTGGAGGCCATGCGCTCTGTCTTTGCACCGGAATTTCCAAGAATTCGTAGCTATTTTAAGAAACTGGGAACAATCCGCCGAGTGAATTTTCATTTTAATCAGTACTCTTCCAAGTACGGTGCTTTTCAAAAGGGGAATATTCCAAATTCCTTCAATCCAGCCTCCAGTGGCGGTGCTTTGATGGATCTTGGGTGTTACTGTATTTATCCGATGGTATTTTGGTTTGGAATGCCGAAGAATATTATGGGAACCAGCCTGTTTTTAGAAAATGGTGTGGACGGTGCCGGAACTGTGCTCTTAGACTACGGCGATATGATTGGAGAGGCCAGTTATTCGAAGATTTCCTTTGATACCACGCCTTGCGAAATTCAAGGGGAGAAGGCAGCGATGCAGATTTCCCACATTGCCAGCACCAGAGATATGATGATTCGCTATCCAAATGGATTTAAGGAAGTGGTGCATTTTGATCAGCAGGATAACAATATGGAATATGAGCTGCGGGCATTTATGGAGATGATAAAGGGAGAAAAGAAGTGGGATGTCTATGAGAAAGCCTCCAAAAACACCGCTCTTGTAATGGAAGAAGCCAGAAAGAAGATGGGAATCCATTTTCCGGCAGACGAAATTCTAGAGGAAAAAGAAACAAAATTGGTCGAGACAAACAAAAAATAAAGAATGAGTTGTAAATATAGGGTCTCCTTGCTATAATTTCTAGGTACTAAATTATGGCAGGGGGATTTTTTGTGAATTTAAAAGAAGCGAAAGAAAATCATACATATACGGTTATGGGGATGGAGCTTCCGGTGGAGACAGAGAGACGACTGTGCGTGTTGGGGTTGACACAAAACAGTAAGATCTATGTGATGAGCAATCGGAAGAAAGGTGCCATGATCGTAAGAATTCGAGGATGCCGCTATGCCTTTGGAAAAAATATAGCGGAGCATATTTTTGTTGCATAGAGAATGGAGAAGAAACAAGAATGGAAGAATTGACAATAGCATTTATTGGGAATCCCAATTGTGGCAAGACAACCTTGTTTAACGACTATACTGGGGCAAATCTAAAGGTTGCCAATTGGCCTGGGGTTACCGTAGAGAAAAAGGAAGGTGCCATGCGGTACCATGATCACATCTATAAGTTGGTGGATCTTCCGGGAACCTACAGTTTGACTTCCTATACCATGGAGGAAAAGGTTTCACGAAAATATATTTTAAGCGATGAGGTGGATGTGATTGTGGATGTGGCAGATGCCTCTTCCCTGGAACATAACCTGTATCTGACGTTGCAGCTGATTGAACTGGGAAAACCAGTGGTGTTAGCATTAAATATGATGGATATTGTGCAGGAACGGGGCATGGAACTGGACTTACATCGTCTGCCGGAGATGCTTGGCATTCCGGTGGTACCTGTATCAGGAAGAAAGAGAACGGGATTGGAGATATTGATCCACACCGCGGCTCATCACAAGGATAAACAGGTGGGAGAGAAGATTATTCATCACCATGATGATAAAAAGTCCCATCACCAGCACAATCACCACCATGAGATTGCTATGGTGTACAGCGATGAGATTGAGGATAAGATTGACAGTCTGACAGCAATCTTACAAAAACAGTATCCAGAGATGGAAAATTATCGATGGCATGCCATCAAAATATTGGAGCAGGATGAGGCCGTGCTGAAGGCTTATCCGGGGGATTACGGCACGGTAGCCGATAAAAATTACGAAAAACAGATTATCAATGAAAAGTTTGCTTTTATAGAAGAAATCATAGAGGAATGTCTCGTAAATAAATCTGCAAAAGAGGAAAAGACAGACAAAATTGATCAGGTTCTTACCCATCCCATTTGGGGTGTGCCAATCTTTTTCCTGATTATGGCAGCGGTATTCTTTTGTACCTTTACCATAGGAGATTGGCTGAAAGGGTATCTTGAAGTGGGAATCAGCTGGTTTAGTGATACCATGAGACTGTTGCTCTTACAGGTCTCCGTATCAGAGCCGTTGATTTCGCTTATTGTGGATGGAATCATTTCCGGTGTAGGAGGTATATTGACCTTCCTGCCAAACATTGTGATTTTATTCTTTGCCTTGGCATTGCTGGAGGACAGCGGTTATATGGCCCGCGTAGCTTATGTAATGGATGAGATTATGGGACACATCGGCCTTTCTGGCCGTTCCTTTATTCCGATGTTATTGGGATTTGGCTGTACCGTTCCTGCCATTATGGCTACGAGAACGCTGGAGAATCGACAGGATAAGCTAAAAACTATGTTGGTAACACCATTTATGTCCTGCAGTGCAAGACTTCCGATTTACGTTCTCTTTTGCGAGATGTTTTTCGAAAAACATGCCATGCTGGCGGCTTATTCCATGTATATTATCGGTATTTTAGTAGCGATTCTGGCGGCTTTTGTGATTAAACTTTTGGAGAAAAAAGAGGCAGATGGCATGCTGCTCATCGAATTACCAGAATATAAGACACCAAATCCACATACCATTTATATCTATGTTTGGGAGAAAGTGAAGGACTATCTTACCAAGGCGGGAACTACCATCTTTGTGGCGTCTATTGTAATTTGGTTTGTACTGAATTTTGGACCAGCGGGATATACCAAGGATATGAGTGCCAGTTTTGGATCTATAATCGGTCAGGTGCTTGTGCCGATCTTTAAGCCAGCGGGACTTGGCTACTGGCAGATTATCTTGGCATTGATTTCTGGTATTGCGGCAAAGGAAGTGGTGGTCTCTTCTACCGCAGTATTGTTTGGGGTGGCAAATATCGGTTCCAAGGGTGGCATGACAGCACTTTCTAGTATGCTCACCTCCATTGGATTTACCGGAGTAAATGCCTATGCACTGATGATTTTTTGTCTGCTTTACGTACCATGTGCCGCTGCGCTTGCGACGATTAAGAAGGAATCTGGCAGTTGGAAATTTACAGTGGGAGCCATTGTATTCCAGATCGTGACCGCTTGGGTTATGGCGACTTTGGTATTCCAGGTGGGAAGCCTGCTGTTTTAATAAGAAAATTAAACAGGAGATGATTTTGTGAAAGAGAATGATTTTTCCAAGGGAAGTATACTGTCTAATATGATACGACTGGCAGTGCCCATGACCATGGCGCAGCTAATTAACGTTTTATATAATATTGTAGACCGCATATACATTGGAAGAATTCCGGACCATGCAACTTTGTCCCTCACGGGGCTTGGGGTGTGCTTTCCGATTATTACCATTGTGATAGCCTTTGCTAATCTGGTGGGGATGGGCGGTGCACCGCTGTTTTCCATCCAGCGTGGAAAGGGAAATGAGGAGGAGGCAGAAAAAATTCTGGGAAATTCCTTCTTCTTGTTGCTATTTTTTGGAATTGTATTGACGATTCTTGGCTATCTGGTTAAAGAACCGATGCTTCGCTTGCTGGGTGCCAGTGACCAAACGATGCCCTATGCGGATGCCTATCTTTCCATTTATTTGTTGGGAAGTGTATTTGTTATGGTAAGTCTTGGACTAAATAGTTTTATCAATGCCCAGGGATTTGCGGGGATTGGTATGGCCACGGTGGCCATTGGTGCAGTGCTGAATCTGATTTTGGACCCTATTTTCATTTTTTATTTAGAAAAGGGAGTACAGGGGGCGGCTTTAGCGACCATTCTTTCTCAGATGGTGGCGGCTCTTTGGACCGTCCTGTTTTTAAGAGGAAAGAAAGCCTTGGTACATCTGAAAATAGAGGCAATGAAACCGGAGGCAAAGCGGGTAAAGGAAATTCTAACCCTTGGACTTGCAGGATTTACCATGTCTATTACCAACAGTTTGGTGCAGATGGTGAACAACGCTAGTTTGCAGCATTGGGGCGGTGACATTTATGTGGCTGTTATGACCGTAATCAATTCTGTGCGAGAAGTAGTACATATGCCAGTCAGCGGTATTTCCAACAGTTCCCAGCCGATTATGAGCTTTAACTATGGAGCCAAAGAATATGGAAGAGTGAAGGAAACCATTCGGTTGAATACGATTTTGCTCTTTGGGTACACCTTGGCAGCATGGGCTTTTGTGGCATTCTTTCCGGAA
This sequence comes from uncultured Lachnospiraceae bacterium, assembly GCA_964386955.1. Lineage (GTDB taxonomy): Bacteria > Bacillota > Clostridia > Lachnospirales > Lachnospiraceae > SIG292. Next base: position 12,185 of record CAYLUV010000028.1, on the reverse strand, counting down.
TTTTGTATCAAGATCTTTAACAGTGATCCAGTCCTGATTGATGCGGCGGTGCCATCCATGCATCTATACTTTTTTGGATTTTTTATGATGGCATTTCAATTTGCCGGACAGACGGTTTTTCAGTCCTTGGGACGGGCAAAACAGGCGATTTTCTTTTCGATTTTCCGAAAAGTAATTATTGTTATTCCGCTGATCTTGATCTTACCGGGAATCGGGGGACTTGGTGTAAAGGGCGTATTCTTGGCAGAACCTGTCTCCAATTTTGTGGGTGGACTGGCATGCTTTATTACAATGCTTTTCCAGGTGTATCGAAAATTGAAAGACTGATTTTCTATGGGAGGAACAATGACAGAATTTATAACGGCAAGGGAAGAAGACTTTCCGGAGATACTGCAGATAATCGAGGAGATTTATGAGGAACTTCCCAACAAAGAATGGTTTTCTCTGGATGAGGAGGAAGTGCTGGTAAGATATATGAAGGAAGAAGGCTTTGCCATAAAAGCCCTATGTGATGGAGCGTTGGCGGGGGTTTTTATTGTGCGAACCCACCATTTGGGGGAAGAAAATTTGGGATATGATCTTGGATTTTCTGACCAACAAAGGGAAAAAGCTGCTCATATGGAGATAGCCATGGTAAAAAAACAGTGGCGAGGACAGGGATTGCAGCAACAGATGATGAGGGAATGTGAGGGGATCTTAAAAGAGCAGGGATATTGCTATCTTTTGGGAACCGCTCATCCCGAAAATCAGGCCAGCGTAAAAAGCTTTTTAAAACTGGGCTACCAACACAAAAAAACAAAAGAAAAATATGGCGGACTCCTACGGGGGATTTTTTGCAAGGAATTGACAGAGTCAAAGGATGAGAGGTAAAAGTATTATGTTGAAAAAAGAAGAAGCGTTACAGGGTGTGAAGCTGTTTGTACTGGATATGGATGGTACTGTATACTTAGGAGATCAGCTAATTGAAGGTGCATTTGATTTTATTCGTCAGGTGGAGGAAGCAGAAGACAGAGATTATATCTTTTTTACCAACAATGCTTCCAAAGTACCGGCAATCTATGTGGAGAAGCTTCATAAGCTGGGACTGGATGTGGACGAGAGTAAGATTGTAACCGCAGGGGATGTCTGCGCAGAGTTTTTAAAGACAAACTACCCAGGAGCAAAGATTTATTTAAATGGCACACCGCTTCTTTATAATAACTGGTTAGAAAAAGGCTTAAACCTGGTAAAGGAAGATCCTGATGTGGCAGTGCAGAGCTTTGATACTACATTGACCTATGAAAAATTGGACAAGATCTGTCATTATGTTCGAAATGGAGTTCCCTTTATTGCCACTCATATGGACACCAATTGTCCAACCGAATACGGCTTTATGCCAGACTGTGGTGCTATGTGCAGTTTGATTACAGATTCCACAGGAGTAAAACCAAGATTTCTTGGAAAACCTTGGAAAGAGACGGTGGATATGATTACAGAGCTCACTGGCTACAAGAAAGAGGAGATGGCTTTCGTGGGAGACCGGCTTTACACTGACGTTGCCACAGGAGTAAACAACGGCGCTAAGGGATTTTTGGTATTAACCGGCGAGGCGACAATGCAGACGGTAGAAGAATCTGACACAAAACCTACCTGTATTTATGATTCACTGAATGAGATGAGAAAGTATTTGTAGGAAATAATACAAGAAATGAAAAAATGTAAATAACCACACTTTTGCAGGGACAAAACAACACACTTTTGTGTTGCTTCTGTTCCTGCATTTTTTATTTGGTAAAATGGTAACTGTTTAGAAACAAGCAAAATAGAAATGTGCTTGTAAACTTTGTAAAAGGAGAAACGGTGTTATGGAATTCAGATTAAACAGAAACAACCAGATGATGAATGTGGAATTACAAAAGGGAGAGAAAATCTTTGCTTTTTCTAAGGTAAAAGTGGCAAGCGGCAGTATTCCGGAACTGGAAGCCATTTTAAACGGTGAAAAAATGCCGGATGCCAACAGTTTTCTTATACTGGAGGAACTGGAACTAACGGAGGAAGAATATGGAATCTTCAAGGAAGAGGGCGCGTTTCGTGGAAAAGCCGATGCCCTTACCTTTGCAGATCGATATATTTACTGTTTTGAACTTACCTTTGGCAAATTGACCTTGGAAAAGAATGGAAATAAAAAGAAGGCAGAGAACAGGATGATTCTTAAAAATATCAAAATGAAGCTGTGGCCGGAAGAAACCTACAGTGCCAGAGAGGTATCTGGACTGGCAGAGCAGATGGAACAGGAGAAGGAAGTGGAGGTTTCTGTACCTACGGGAGATCATTTGACTTCTGTGCAATTATAATAAGTGTATTTTTTTGCGATTTTGTGAGGGACGTGTGGAATTATGCTGACAAGTGGTTGGAATCCTCCTAACGTTTTTGTGCAATCTGACGATATAATAGGGGACAGGTAGTAAGGCTCCAAGCATTTTTTTAGACGAAGGTATTGGTAATTAACTCATTAACTCATATTTATTTTTATCAAAGATGTACAAAAAGTACAGGACCTTACATCTAAAAAGAAAAAAATTTTTATCAATGAATAGGAGGAATACCTAAATGATCGCAAAAGGATTTACAGAACCAACTGAACGAATTAAAAAGCTGAAAGCAGAAGTAGTTAACGCTGTACCAGAAGTTGAGGCTCACAGAGCGGTCCTTATTACAGAAGCATTTAAAGAATCCGAAGGCATGCCAGCTGTTATGAGAAGAGCGAAAGCATGTGAGAAGATCTTTAATAATCTTCCTGTAGTAATTCGTGACAACGAGCTTATCGTTGGTGCTCTTTCAGTTGCACCTCGTTCCACAAACCTTTGTCCAGAATTCTCCTTTGACTGGGTAGAAAAAGAATTCAAGACAATGGCGACACGTATGTGTGACCCATTCGTAATTCCAGAGGATGTTGCAGATACCCTTCATGAAGTATTCAAATACTGGAAAGGTAAAACAACAAGCGAACTGGCTACTTCTTATATGAGCCAGGAAGCATTGGACTGCCAGGCAGGTGGCGTATTTACAGTAGGTAACTACTATTTTGGTGGTATCGGCCACGTTTGTGTAGACTACGGTAAAGTATTAAAAGTTGGTTTCAAGGGAATTATCGCAGAAGCTGCAGCTAATCTCGATAAGCTCGACAGAAATGATCCAGAATTCCTTCAGAAACGTAACTTCTACGAAGCAGTTATTATTTCCTACACAGCAGCTATCAACTTTGCTAAGAGATATTCCAGAAAAGCAGCAGAGATGGCAGCAACATGTACAGATCCTGTAAGAAAAGCTGAGTTACTTCAGATTTCCAAGAACTGTGACAGAGTACCAGAAAGCGGAGCAACAAATTTCTGGGAAGCATGTCAGTCCTTCTGGTTCGTACAGGCATTAGTACAGATTGAAGCAAATGGACATTCCATTTCTCCAGGACGTTTCGACCAGTATATGTGGCCATATCTGGAAGCAGACAAAGAAATCTCCAAAGAGTTTGCGCAGGAACTCATTGACTGTATCTTCGTTTTATTGAACCATGTAAACAAAACAAGAGATGATGTATCTGACCAGGCATTCGCTGGATATGCAGTATTCCAGAACTTAGGTGTTGGTGGACAGGACAGATTCGGTATGGATGCAACAAACCCTGTATCCTACATGTGTATGGATGCTGCTGCACACGTTAAATTACCAGCTCCATCCTTCTCCATCCGTGTACATAACGGTACTCCAGATGAATTCTTATTAAGAGCTTGTGAACTGGCAAGACTTGGTATGGGTGTTCCTGCCATGTACAACGATGAAGCTATTATTCCTGCACTTTGCGGACGTGGCTTAACATTACCAGATGCGCGTGATTACTGTATCATCGGTTGTGTAGAACCACAGTGTCCACATAAGACAGAGGGATGGCATGATGCTGCATTCTTCAACGTAGCAAAAGTATTTGATATTACAATCCATGGTGGTAAGAATCGCGATGGCAAACAGTTAGGACCTGTAACTCCACCTATGCCAGAATGGAAATCCATGGATGATGTTTACAAGAACCTTGAAATTCAGATGGCTTACTTCGTTGAAAAACTCGTTGAGTCTGACAACGCAGTAGATATCGCTCATAGAGAAAGAGCTCCACTTCCATTCATGTCTGCATTAGTAGAAGATTGTCTTGGAAGAGGTAAGACAGTTATGGAAGGCGGCGCAATCTATAACTTCACAGGCCCACAGGCATTCGGTAACGTTGATACTGGTGATGCAATCTATGCAATCCAGAAACACGTATTCGAAGACAAAGACCTTACTATGGCTCAGATTTATGAAGCGATGGAAAACAACTTCGGTGCTGAACTTGGTGCTGGATGTTACGATGGCCCATTCGTTAAATTAAGTACAGATATGGCTGACAGCGCAGACGCTTGCGAATGTGCAGTAGAAAGCTGTTCTGACAACGATATGGAAAACTTAATCAATGCTATTGTTAAGAAGATCCTTGCTGAAAAAGGTGCTTCTGTAGATTTAGCAGACACAGCAGATGCTTGCAAAGCTAGCTGCTGCAGCACATTAAGCCCAGACAAGAGAGCAGAGTATGACAGAATCCGTCAGATTCTCGATGCAACTCCTTGCTTCGGTAATGATGATGATGCACCAGATATGTGTGCAAGAAAAGCAACACAGATCTACTCCTATGAAGTAGAAAAATACATCAACCCACGTGGTGGACAGTATCAGGCTGGATGTTACCCAGTATCTGCTAACGTATTATTTGGTAAGGACGTACAGGCTCTTCCAGATGGACGTTACTCCAACGCTCCTTTGGCAGATGGTGTTTCCCCTCGTCAGGGTCACGACGTGAAGGGACCTACAGCAGCAGGTAACTCCGTAGCAAAACTTGACCAGTTAAATATCTCCAACGGTACTCTGTACAACCAGAAATTCTTACCTTCTGCAGTAGCAGGTGATCAGGGTCTTATGAACTTCGCAGCAGTTGTTCGTAACTACTTTGATAAGAAAGGTATGCACGTACAGTTCAACGTTATCGACAGAGAAACATTATTAGATGCACAGGCACATCCTGAAAACTATAAAGATCTCGTAGTTCGTGTAGCTGGATATTCTGCTCACTGGACCGTTCTTGCAAAAGAAGTACAGGATGATATCATTGCACGTACAGAACAGAGCTTCTAATTTAGGAGGTACCTATGGAACAATTGTTAGAACCCTATAGCAATGTAGAGGAAAAGGGGCTTGTCTTTAATATTCAGAGATTCTCTGTAAATGACGGTCCCGGTGTTAGAACAATTGTCTTCCTGAATGGATGTCCCTTACGGTGCAAATGGTGCTGTAATCCGGAATCACAAGAACTTCGTCCTGTGGTGATGTTCAAAGAAGTAAACTGCGTTGGATGTGGCAACTGCAATGTTGTATGTCCAACCGGGGCTTCTGGCTTTGAATATCCGGGTAAGATTGACCACACGAAATGTATCGCCTGCGGAAAATGCGTGGATGTATGTTACCATAAGGCATTGGAACTTTCAGGCAGATGGATGACGGTGGAAGATTTGATGAAAGAGCTCTACAAGGATAGAGTGGTATATCGCCGTTCCGGAGGCGGAATCACCGTCTCCGGCGGGGAGGCCTTAGTGCAGCACACATTCCTGCTGGAGCTGTTAAAAACTTGCAAATCTGTAGGTTGGCATACCGCCATCGAAACTACAGGTTTTGCAAAGAAAGAAGTCCTCGACGAGATTGTTCCATGGCTTGATCTTGTTATGATGGATATCAAGCATATCGATCCGGTGATTCACAAGCAGTTTACCGGAGTGGACAATACGAAGATTTTGGAAAATGCAATCTACATTTCCAAGATAGCGAAAGAGATGATTGTACGAGTACCGGTCATTCCGGGTTTTAACGCGGATAAGAGAACCATCACAGGTATTGCCAAATTCGCAACCTATATGCACAATATCAAACAAATTCATCTCCTTCCATATCATGATCTGGGTTCCAACAAATATGGAATGCTTGGAAAGGACTATACGCTTTCCGATGTAAAAACACCGGAAGCATCCACAATGGAAGAATTAAAAGAAATCGTTGAAAGCTATGGTTTCCAATGTAAGATTGGGGGCTAAAGATGCAAAATAAAAAAGAACGGAAGGTGACCACCATGAACAGATATCTTCTGACTTCCGAATCTGTGACGGAAGGTCATCCGGATAAAATCTGTGATCAGATTTCCGACCGCCTTCTGGACTGTTATCTCATGGGGGATGAAACTTCTCATGTGGCTTTGGAAACGATGGTGTCCAAGAATACGGTGTTTATCGCCGGGGAAGTTTCATCCAAAACAAAAGTAGATGTGGTAAAGGAAGCAAGAAAAGTGCTTCTTTCCATTGGGTATGATAAGGCGAAGAAGGGGATAGACGGGAATAACTGTCTCGTTCTCACCAACATCAATATCCAGTCCGGCGACATTGCCATGGGCGTAAGCCAAAAGGATGGTGTCATTGGAGCCGGAGATCAGGGAATGATGTACGGCTATGCTTCCGACGAGACGGTAAATTATATGCCTCTTAGCATTGACCTTGCCCATCAGTTGACAAAAAGACTGACAAAAGTCAGAAAAGATAACATTCTCCCTTACCTTTACCCAGATGGAAAGTCTCAGGTAACGGTAGCCTACGATGAGGAGGGGAATGTGGTAAATATTACCGATGTGGTGATATCTGCCCAACATGCTGACGGAGTTGCCTTGGAGCAACTTCGAAAGGATATCAAAAGAGAAGTGATTGACAGAGTGATCCCATCGGAATGGATGGCACCTGATATTAACATTCACATCAATCCGACAGGCCGTTTCGTCATAGGCGGACCCCTTGGAGATACCGGACTCACCGGTAGAAAACTTATGGTAGATACTTACGGTGGCATTGGAAAACATGGCGGCGGTGCATTCTCTGGAAAAGACCCAACCAAGGTGGACCGATCCTCCGCTTATATGGCAAGATACGCAGCAAAGAATATCGTTGCTGCAGGACTCTGTAAAAAATGCGAAGTATCTTTGGCATATGCCATCGGAGTTCCGAGACCGGTGGCTGTGCGGGTAGATACTTTTGGAACAGAAGTGGTTCCGATCCCACTTCTTTGCCAGGCAGTAGAAGAAACCTTTGATTTTAGTGTAGCCGCAATTCTTACTCACCTTGGACTTGCAAAGGTTACCTATGAACCTGTAGCCGCTTACGGACATTTTGGAAGAACTGACATCTCCCTTCCATGGGAACGTACAGACAAGGCACAGGAACTAAGAGAGAAGGTCGTAACGCTTCTTGCTGAGGAAATAAAAAAGGTTACAAACAAATAAAAATTTTTCATCAATTGTGTTGGTTCGAAAGTAGCTGTTCGATCAAACCAACAATTGCTTTCAATAAATTGTTGGGAAAAATCTTCTCACATTAAACACCTCTCAACAAAAAGTGCGAAAGCGTTGGAATATAGGGGGATTTCTGCTGTAACTCTCACAGGGCAGGAATCCCTTTTTACTATATAAAAGTGGAACGTGTAAAAAGGAGGGAAAGGCCATGAAAAGGGTATTGATGATCACAGGAGATTTCACAGAGGACTACGAAACGATGGTTCCTTACCAGGCATTGGAGATGGTGGGAATTCGGGTGGATGCGGTTTGCCCTGGCAAAAAAGCGGGAGAGAAGATTAAAACAGCCATTCACGACTTCGAGGGGGATCTGACCTACACAGAGAAGCCGGGACATAATTTTACTCTGACGGCGGACTTTGCATCGGTTGATTTTGACGATTACGATGGCTTATTTATTACAGGAGGAAGAAGTCCAGAATATCTTCGGTTGGATCAGAAAGTGTTAAGTTTGGTGAAATGTTTTGTTCGTTCCGGAAAACCGGTGGCTTCCATCTGTCATGGAGCCCAGATTCTTACGGCAGCAGATGTGCTGCGAGGAAGAACAGTAACCGCCTATCCAGCGATTGGACCAGATGTGACCATTGCCGGCGGAAATTATGTGGAAGTGGCACCGGATGATGTGGTGGTAGATGGCAATCTGGTTACATCCCCAGCTTGGCCTGGCAATACAGCATTATTAAAGAGCTTTATAGCGCTGCTGGGCATTTCAATCAAGGAGGATTAGAAGTATGTACAAAGAAAAAATCTGCATAGATGCGGACAAAAAATTGGAATCTTTTGTGGAGGGATTGAATCAGGAAGTTTCTCATCATCGCATGGTGGAACAGAAAAATAAGTGCGGCTACGGTCTTTCTGGGGTATGCTGTAAACTTTGTTCCAATGGACCTTGCAGACTTTCCGCGGCAAGACCAAGAGGTGTCTGTGGTGCCGATGCGGACACGATTGTCATGCGAAATTTCCTTCGCTCTGTGGCGGCTGGTTCCGGTTGTTATATCCATGTGGTGGAAAATGCAGCTAGACAGTTAAAGAAAATGGCAAAAAAGGGAGAAAAATTTAGAGGCACGGATACGCTTCATTCCTTGGGAGAGATGTTTGACATTACAGCAGAAGACGATCAGGCGTTGGCTGGTGCCATTGCAGATCAGGTCCTTTTGGATCTTACCAGTCCAGTGGATGAAAAAATGCAGTTAATCGAAAAAGTTGCTTATCCGAAGCGCTTAGATATCTGGAAAAAATTAAATATTATGCCAGGGGGAGCAAAGGATGAGATTTTCAATGCACTGGTAAAGACATCTACGAATCTTAATTCAGATCCAGTGGATATGTTGATGCAGTGCCTTCGTCTTGGAATTTCTACCGGTGTCTACGGCCTTGTTATGACAAACCTTTTGCAGGATGTCATGATGGGAGAAAGCCAGATCGGATTTGAGAAGGTAGGTCTTTCTGTCGTGGATCCAGAGTACATCAATGTTATGATTACGGGACACCAGCATTGCCTCTTCAAAAATCTGGAGGAAACCCTTGCCTTAGAAGCGGTGCAAAATATAGCAAAAAAAGCGGGAGCAAAGGGATTCCGCATTGTGGGTTGTACCTGTGTAGGACAGGATTTTCAGGTAAGAAATGCCTCTGGCTGTGGTGTATTTTGCGGACATGCAGGAAACAATTATACCAGTGAAGCGGTGCTTATGACAGGCTGCATCGATTTGGTTATTTCTGAGTTTAACTGTACCCTTCCTGGCATTGAGCCAATCTGTGAAAAACTGCAAATTCCACAGATTTGTATCGATGACGTGGCAAAGAAGGCAAATGCCCAGATGTTGCCATATAGCCATGAGAGGAAAGAGTCCATCTCTGCGGTGGTAGTGGCGAAGGCGGTGGCATCTTATACGGAACGTCGGACTGCACAGGGAACAAGGGTAAACCCTATGGCAGACCACGGCTATACCAATGCCATTACAGGTGTGACAGAAGTGACGTTGGAAAAATTCCTGGGCGGCACCTTGGAACCGCTATTAGATTTGATTAAAGGCGGACAAATCAAGGGCGTGGCTGCGGTAGTTGGCTGTTCCAATCTGCGGGGCGGCGGACATGACGTTTATACCATTGAACTGACAAAAGAATTGATAAAAAATAATATTCTTGTTTTATCCGCGGGATGTACCTGCGGTGGATTGGAAAACTGTGGTCTTATGTCACCAGAGGCAGCGGAGCTTGCGGGAGATTCCCTGAAGGCGGTATGTAAGCAGCTTGGTATTCCGCCAGTGCTGAACTTTGGACCATGTCTTGCCATCGGAAGAATTGAACTGTTGGCTGGCAAGATTGCAGCGGCTCTTGGGGTTGATCTGCCAGATCTTCCAGTGGTGGTATCTGCACCGCAGTGGTTGGAGGAACAGGCATTGGCAGATGGAGCCTTTGCCCTTGCGCTGGGATTCCCACTGCACCTTGGTCTCGCTCCATTTGTAACGGGAAGTCCGATTGCAGTGGACGTATTGACAAAGCAATTAAAAAATCTTACGGGAGGTCATCTGATCTGCAATTCTGATATGAAGGAATCCGCGGAGATTTTGACTGCCATCATTGAGGAAAAACGAGAAAAATTAGGCATATAGGAGGCAGAAGCTATGGAAGAAAAACGAGGTCTTACAATATCCACTGCCAATCCAGCTATTTGCCAGGATTTGTCCCTCTGCAGTAATTGTGGGCATTGCAAAGCGGTATGTTCGGAGGAAATTAATGTATCCGGGCACCTTATACCAGGCAGAGAAAATGAAAAATTCTGCATCAACTGCGGACAGTGCCACGCAGCTTGTCCAGAACAGGCCATTCAGGTGAGAAGCGAGCTGGATGGCGTGAGAGCGGCGGTGCAGGATCCAAAGAAAGTGGTCGTCTTTTCCACGGCTCCTTCGGTGCGTGTGGGAATCGGGGATGATTTTTTGGAAAAAGCCGGTGTCTATTCGGAAGGAAAGATGGTATCAGCACTGCGAGAACTGGGCGGAGACTATGTGTTGGATGTCACCTTTAGCGCCGATCTTACCATTATGGAGGAGGGCAGTGAACTGCTGAGGCGAATTATGCAAAAGGGAACATTGCCGCAATTTACCAGCTGCTGTCCAGCATGGGTAAAATATGTAGAAATCTACCACCCAGATAAAATTCCACATCTATCCTCCGCCAAAAGTCCGATAGGCATGCAGGGAGCGCTGATAAAAACCTACTTTGCGGCCAAACACAATCGGAATCCAAAGGATATTGTCACCGTGGCGGTAACGCCTTGTACCGCGAAGAAATTTGAAATTCGAAGACCGGAGATGCGGGATGCAGGGCGTATGCTTCGAGATGAAAATATGAGAGACAATGATTATGTCATCACCACAAAGGAACTGGCACAGTGGATGCGGGAAGACAAGGTAGACTTTTCGTCACTTCCGGAGGGCCGTTTTGACAGCATCTTTGGAAAGGGAAGCGGCGCAGGTGTCATCTTTGGCAATACCGGTGGTGTTATGGAGGCAGCTCTTCGCATGGCATATGAGTGTCTGACAGGAGAAAGCCCAAAGGAAAGATTGCTGCATTTTGAACCAGTCCGAGGCATGACCGGGTTAAAGCGGGCGGAGGTTGTAATCGGTGAGCACAGAATCCGGGTGGCGGTGGTATACGGAACAGCCAATGCAGAAAAATTTCTGCAGTCCGAAGAATGGAAAGAGTATCATTTTATCGAAGTGATGACCTGTCCAGGCGGCTGTATCAGCGGTGCAGGACAGCCACAGAGACATGAGATTCCGCCAACCAATCGCACTCGCATGAGTCGAATCCGGAGCATGTATCAGGAAGATCAGTCTATGGAACTGCGAAATTCCATGGATAATCCGGAAATTGGACGAATCTATAAAGAATTTTTAGGGGAACCATTGAGCCCGATTGCGGAGGAACTGCTGCATACCTCGTACTATAAGAGATAACAGGGGTTCGAAATTTCCCAACTCTTGATAAAGAATCATAAAAAAGAAAATCCCACCAGATGGAGAAGATATACCAAAAGCTCCATTTGGTGGGATTTTTGAAAATAAGAGGCATAAGAATTAAACGTGAACCACAGTCTGTCCTCGTTTTTCTAACATCACATCCAGCATTTTCATCACATCGGGACCTTCCTTGACAGAGAGGAAATCTACGTTGTGATTTTTGCATTCCCGATAGAAATCCAAGATCAGATTGATGTCGTTGGAGATTTTTCCAGCGTAGATGGTGACAATCACATCCAGATTGTTTGCCTGAATATCCGCAATCATGCGGCGATAGCCGGGACGATCTACATTCTCTGCCGGGTAATCTCCCAAATCCGTGTAGTTGACAAATTCATTGTCAGGACCGTAGTATCTTAAAATTGCATTTTTGCACTGTTCACCGTCGGCGATCATTCCCTTTACATAAGTCTGGGAACAGCCGGGACAACCGCCCCGCTGGTGCTGATGGTTGTAAATACCAACTCTCATAGGATACCTTCTTTCTATTTGATAATGGGTAGGGACGGTAAAATATCCGAATCATTGGTGGATCGACAGCATCCACCGTCTCTTTTTACAGTGTAGCATGATTTAGGAAAAAACGAGAGTAAGATTCTGCACCGGCAGTGATAAAATTCTACAGTGCTAAAAAAAGACAAAAAATTAAAAATTTACTCATAGATTTGTTTCAACAAAAAAACATCAAAGATGGAATCTGTTGTCCAAAAAGAGTAATT
>CAYLUV010000027.1:0-17445 GCA_964386955.1 uncultured Lachnospiraceae bacterium | reverse complement strand
TAAGGCACCGGATTCTGATTCCGGCATTTTCAGGTTCGAATCCTGATAGCGCTGTGGAAGAGACAAGAGATTGTCTCTTTTTTTTATGCCATGGGAAATCAAACTTTTCTTGGCTGAACTATTGTTTCTCAAGATGGTTTATGTTAAAATACTACTAACTAAGTGGATTGGTTGGAGTGTCGTAGATTAGTATATAGTTAGGATAGACAGCGAGAAAGAGACAGCAGGGCACTGTGATCATGAATTTATGAATCGGATGGAATAGTAGAAAAGCGAGGGTAAGAGATGGCTATGATGGAGCAGAGAATCATTTATAATCCTGGAAAAGCATGTTTGGAGATGTTTTATCGCAAGATGTCCAAAACAGCGAAAGATGAATTACATGAGAAAGCAAAATTTTTTAATGCGATAGGGCTTGTACAGACAACCGTGACAGGAGTTCTCTATTATGCAGATGTGGCAGCCAAAAGCAGTAATGTTTTCCCAGTGGAGATTGCAGGAAGTTGTCCACAACATATCACGACATTAGCATTGTTTGGCGATACATCCGCAGTGGAAACAGCCATGAGAGCGATTGCTAACGACGTAGCAAAGAAATAATACATGAAGACAGGTGGCTTTGTATTCATACAAAGCCACTTTTTATGGGAGAATAAATAATTATGTATACGATGAGACGAAGAGTGACATACAGCGAGATTTCTATAGAACAACAGGTAGATTTAGCGCAGATCATTCGATATCTACAGGATACCAGCACGTTTCATTCTGATGCGGTGGGGGAAACGTTGGCGGTTATGAAAGAAAGGAAGAAAGCATGGCTTCTTTCTGGGTGGCAAGTGGAGGTACTTCGCTATCCAATATTTGGTGAGGAAATTACGGTGAACACTTGGCCACATGAGAACAAACCAGTCCTTGCCCAGCGCAATTTTGAGATACGAGATGAGAAAGGGAATCAAATAGTCAGAGCCAATTCATTTTGGTTTTATTTCGATTTTGAGACAGGGATGCCTACCCGAATTACGCCGGAGATTGTAGATTGCTATGGAATAGAAGAAAAGATTCCGATGGAATATAAGCATCGAAGGATTGCACTTCCGAAAAATAAACAGGGAACAGAAAAGGAGAGCTTTTTTGTTGCAAAATCAAATTTGGACACCAATGGACACGTCAATAACGCAAAGTATATTGAGATGGCGTTGGAATATGTGGAACATGCAGAAAAAATTAGAGAAATGAGGGCAGATTATAGAAAATCTGCGCTGTTGGGAGACGAGATTTTCCCAGTTGTATATGAAGAAGCAGACAAAATACTGGTAGAATTAAAAGGGAAAGAGCAGGATTTTGTTGTAATTGAGTTTTTAATGGACGGAGAGGACAAGGAAAATGAAAAAAATTGAGTTAGGAAAAGTTCAGAAATTATATATTGTAAAAAAAGTAGAGTTTGGTGTTTATTTAAATACGGAAAGAGATGTGACAGAGGGAAGCATTCTTCTTCCAATTAAACAGGTGCCAAGAGGGGCAAGCAGATTAGGCGATGCTATTGAAGTATTTGTGTACAGAGACTCCATGGATCGAATGATTGCAACCGTAAATCGCCCATTTATTACTATGGGTGATATCGCACTTTTGGAAGTAGCAGATGTGACAAAAATCGGTGCATTTTTAAACTGGGGATTGGAAAAAGACCTGTTTCTTCCATATAAGGAGCAGACAACTAAGGTGCAGAAGGGAAAAAGCTATCTGGTAAGACTTTACATTGATAAGAGTGACCGTCTCTGCGCTACAATGAAGTTGTACGGACATTTGGACACAAAAAGTCCATATAAAAAAGACGATATGGTAACTGGTACCGTGTATGAAATTTCCAAGAACTTTGGAGCATTTGTGGCAGTAGATGACAAATACGATGCACTGATCAAGCAACAGCAGCTTTTTGGACAGATTGCAGTGGGTGACAAAGTGGAAGCTCGCGTAGTAAATGTAAAAGAAACTGGGAAATTAGATCTTGCTGTAAGAAAAAAAGCTTATAAGCAGATGGATGATGACAGCCAGCTTATTTTGGATCGTTTGGAGACATATGGTGGAGTGCTGAAACTTCACGATAAGAGTGATCCAGAAGATATCAAACGTGAACTTGGCATGAGTAAGAACGGGTTTAAGAGAGCGGTGGGTCATCTTTTAAAAGAAGGAAAAATTGTCCTTGGAGAAGGCGAAATCTTAAGAAAATAAACATTGCCTTTTTTTAAATATATGTTACAATATACCTTGAGTTTGCCGCAAAGGCAATAGAAAGAGTGAATAGCCATAAGTTGGAAGGAGGAGGTCCGTCGTTGGATTCGATAGACTATTATAATAGGTACGCGAAGATATATTTTGAAAGTACTGTAAATTCAGATCTTAGTGAAGCAAGAAATAAGTTTATGAAGGTGCTTCCAGAGGGAGGAACCATCCTTGATCTTGGATGTGGTTCCGGAAGAGATTCCCTCGCATTTTTTGAAGAAGAATATGAAGTGACACCACTGGATGGAGCGGAAGAGATGTGTGCTCTTGCAGAAATCCATACAGATTTGGAAGTTTTACATATGACATTTGCGGAGTTGGACTTTGATGAAGTGTTTGATGGCGTGTGGGCCAATGCATCTTTACTCCATGTGCCAGAGAAAGATATGCCAGATATTTTAAGAAAAGTAGGTATGGCATTAAAACCTGGCGGACATCTCTATCTGTCTGTAAAAGAGGGAGATTTTGAGGGAATCCGTGGAGGAAGATATTTTGTAGATTATTCCAAGCGCAAGTTGATCGATCTTCTGGAAAGTACCGGAATTTTTAGAATAAAAGAATTCTGGAGAAATGATGATACAAGAGAAGAATTTAGTGAGACAAAATGGCTGAATGTAATTGCACAGAAAAAATTTTAATGATATAAAAAGGGACCGTTGCAAAAGTAGGATGATCTACTGATGTAACGGCCCCTCTTTTCATATAAAAAAGAAAACACATATAAAAGATTTTCTATCCCTATAAAAAGAAAATACATATGAAAAACTTTTTATTCCTATAGAATAACAAAATCATGCAGTAGGGATTATTTAGAGATAAAGACGCATGTATTAAAAATTTTCCATCTCCTGCAGCAAGCGGGCAACGGGAAGTCCCACCACATTATTATAGTCACCGTCTATTTTTCGGACAAAGGCTGCAGCATATCCTTGAATGCCGTAGGCACCGGCTTTGTCGTACCATTCTGGCTGATGGCCATTGTGGGTATTCCAATGACGTCCAGGTGTTTTATTCTGGGGTTCACCGGTGGCAAGATAGGTATGGATTTTTTCCGGTGTAAGGGGATAAAAATATACATCGGTCTTTTCAAAAAATGTTTTGGTAAGCATTTCTCCATGAAGACAGTGAATCAAAGTAACACCAGTATAAACCTGATGGCAGGAACCGCTTAATTTTTCCAGCATGCAGAAGGCATCCTTTTCGTCAGTGGGTTTTCCAAGAATCAGATCGTCAAAGGCGACAATGGTGTCAGCACCGATTACATAGCAATCCTCTTTTTCGGTGTCGGAGAGAGAAGCAGCCACATCAGAGGCTTTTTGACAGGAAAGTTCCATCACAACCTCGTGAGGAATCCTTTTTGTAATAATTTCTTCGCAGGAACTGGTACGCACAGTAAAAGAAAGATTTACCTGCTCTAAGAGCTCTTTTCGTCTGGGAGAGCCGGAAGCTAATATAATTTTATTCATAATAGAAATCCTTTCACTTATAAATTTGATAAAATCGTTTCTAGTATAACACAGGAGGGAAATAATGAGAAATATAAAACTTTTAATTGCCTACGATGGAAGTCGTTATAACGGATGGCAGAGACAGGAAAATACAGAAAATACTATTCAGGGAAAGTTGGAGACACTGCTTTCTAAAATGACAGGGAAGATGGTGGAGATTCACGGTTCTGGTCGAACGGATGCAGGGGTACATGCCAAGGGACAGGTAGCCAATTTTCATACAGATACTAAAATGACCACAGAAGAAATCAAGGAATATATGAATGAGTATCTTCCTATGGATATTGCAGTGTTGGAAGTAAAGGATGCGGCAGAACGTTTTCATAGTAGGTTAAATGTGAAAAGAAAGACCTACTGTTATCATATTTGGAACAGTCAGGTGCCAAATGTATTTGCCAGAAAATATTCCTATCAAGTGCCGGAACCACTAGATTTGGAAGGAATGAAAAAAGCAGCGTCTTATCTGCTGGGTACCCACGATTTTAAGAGCTTTTGTGCACGAAAAAAAATGAAAAAATCCACCGTTAGAATGATTGAATCCATTGATTTTCAAAAAGAAGGGGAAATGATTCGGATTACCTATCGGGGAAATGGATTTTTATACAATATGGTTCGTATACTTACGGGCACTTTGATCGAAGTAGGAAAAGGAGAACGACAGCCGGAGGAGATGAAGGAAATCCTAGAGAGTCAGGAAAGGGCAAAGGCAGGATTTACCGCACCGGCTCAGGGACTTTTTATGGAACGGGTGGATTATTAGTTGCGCCATATCTTAGCATAAAGATACTACGGAGAAAGGTGAAAGAGCTTGTAAAAATTTTGGGTTTTATAAGAGGATATATTTGCAAGTAGATTGACGAGGAATTTTTTGGTAAAGTATAATAAAGTATTCATACTGATAAGGGGGGACATTTATGAAAGATATATGGAAAATCTGTTTTGTTTGCTTGATGTCTTTTTGTCTCTGTGGATGTACATTGAGTAGGACACAAGAAGAGGAATTGCCAGAACTGGTCATCGGGGGAACCAGTTATTCTCCCTATTTTTTTCAAAATATGGATGGAAAATATGTAGGTATTGATGTGGACATTGCCATGGAAGCGTGCAAGAGAATGGGATATACTCCGGTGTTTCAGGAAGTGGAGTCAGAAGAACGATTTCAGTCGCTGGAAAGGGGAAAAGTGGATTGTCTGTGGAGCTGTCTAAATATAGAAAGTAGCGAAGCGGTTCTTTGGACAGAGCCGTATCTATATACACAGCGCGTGGTTGTAGTTCCAGAAAGCAGCAAGATGCGGGCTTTAGAGGATTTGAAAGGAAAAAAAGTGGCCGTGCTTTCCGGTTCTTCTTCCGAAAATATTGTGATAAATGGATTAAATCCTAATTTTCCGGAAATCAAGCAGTTAGTATCTTACAACAGTTTGGAGAACGCTTTTATGGCACTGCGAAAAAACTACGTGGATGCAGTAATCGGACATGAAAGTTCTATGATGGTATATACGGAAGAATATAAAGATCAGTATCGTTATCTTCACGTCAGCTTAAGAAGCGAGGCTCTTGGGGTGGCATTTGCAAAGGAAAAAGATTCGGCTGTGCTGGAGCAGCTTAACCGTGTCATAGGGGAAATGAGAGAAGATGGTACGATGGAGACCATAATCAGAAAATACGGTTTGGATGTGGAGAAGAATCTATACGGAGGAATAAATAATGAGAAGGCGGAAGAAAAGCAGTGAAGGCATAATTAGTCAAAGTTTTGTAATAGCCTTTTTTGTGGGTGCATTGTTGGTTCTGGTGCTTTCTTTGCTGTTTTTTTGTCAACAGAGAAAGAAGGAGATAGAGAGGGATTTGTCTGTCAAATTGGAGGGAATCAAGGAGAGTTGTCAAAAATACAATGACTACCAGGTTAGTATTGTGACAGAGAACCTTCAGAATTTGATCGATAAGGCCAACAGTATCAAGGATTTTGTAACAAAAGCACCAGAGGGAATGGAAGACTCACTGAGGGAATATGTAAAAGATCAGAACATAACAGGCATGATTTTACTGGATGAAAATCTGCAGGTGGATAAAGTTATTGTGGAGGACGGACAGAATACAGAAAAATTAGTAGCTAAGATACGAAGCAGCAAAGATATGAGTGATATTTTACAATATCCCCAAAAAGTGTTTGCCGATCACGTGAGTTTGGAGGAAAGGACCTATGAATATGTACTGATTTCAAGAACGAGAAGAAAGGGGGTTCTTCTTTGCTATTTGGATACCACGGAGTATGAGAAGGACAAATATGCCTTATCCCTTTCCAATATGCTGTTGACGGGAATCAGAGACGAGGATGAAACCTTGGTGGTAGCGGATGGAGAACGCGTCGTCTGCTCCAACCGTCCTTTGTTTCATGGGAAAAAAGTGTCAGAATGCCCACTTTCTGATGTAGTGTCCAAGGATTTGATTCCAGAAGACCATGATCTGATTAAAATAAAGTACGATGGGCTAGAATGGTATGGAAAATACGATATGTGCAGAGGCTATTATGTGTATTTGTTTTATCGGACAAATATGATTGATAGTTTGACTCTCTCTAGAATGGCTATGGCCATGTGCATTTATCTGCTTCTTTTCTTTGCCTTTGAGATGTACAGACAAAAACAAAAAAAAGAGAAACTTCATCTCATGGAGAAGGAATATTATATGCTGACTGCTATCGCCAGTATCTATGATGTGAATGTGTTGATTCATTTGGAAAAAAATACCTGGGAAGTAATTTTGCAGACAACCGCTATGGAACGAGCCGTGTTGGGAATCGAAAAAGCGGATGAAATGCTGCGGGTCTTTTCTGATAAACTGATGATGGAATCCGCTAGAGAAAAATTCTTGCAGTTTGTGGATTTTTCTACTATGCAGGAGCGTTTTCAGGGAAAACAATTTCTTGGTTACACCTTTGAGGCAGTGAAAGGAAAATGGTATCAAGCTTTGTTGATTCCGGAGACGTTTGACACAGAAAATACTATGACAAAGGTAATGCTGTTGATTCGCAATGTGACGGAACAGAAGAAAAAAGAGATGGATTACCAGGAACAGCTTCGAGAAAGTGCGGAAAAGGAAGCAACGGCAAACGCTGCCAAGACGGACTTCCTTCGCCGAATGACCCATGATATTCGTACCCCGATCAATGGAATTCGCGGTATGACCGTTATGGGAATGGCATCTTTGGAGAATAAAGACCGGATAAAGAGTTGTTTCCGAAAGATTCAAAAAGCTTCCGATTTTCTGTTAGAACTGGTAAATAATGTACTGGATATGAGCAAGATTGAGACAGGTGAAGTTGAAAAAGAGCATATTGCTTTTGATCTTCGAGAACTTTTACAGGAGACCATACATGTTGTATCTTTGCAGGCGAAGGAGATGGAAATCAAGCTTTGCAGTCGGGAACCAGAGGGAAAACACTGGAAGTTGGTTGGAAGTCCAGTAAATATTCAGCGTATTTTCCAAAATATTATCAGCAATGGAATTAAATACGGAAAGAAAGGTGGTTATGTGGAGGTAGGCCTGCAGGAGTTATCTTGTGAGAATGATATGGCAACTTTCCGCTTTACTTGTCGAGATGACGGAATTGGCATGAGTGAAGAATTTAAGGAACGTGCTTATGATATCTTTAGCCAGGAACACAAGACGGCCAGAACGAATTACACGGGAAGTGGATTGGGACTTTCTATTGTGAAAAAGACGGTGGATATGCTGGGTGGAACGGTGCATTTCGAGACAGAGGAAGGTGTGGGAACCACCTTCACTGTGGAACTTCCATTGCGGGTGAACTTGGATTCTACAACGATAGAAGAAAGAATTCAAGAAGAAAAAGACGATACGATAAAAGAAATCTCTGGTATTCATGTACTTTTGGCAGAGGACAATGAGCTGAATATGGAGATAGCCACCTATATGTTGGAGGAAAAAGGTGCTGTTGTAACGGCGGCAGAGAACGGAAAAGAGGCGGTGGATCTGTTTGCAGCATCCAAGACGGGAACCTTTGATGTTATATTGATGGATATTATGATGCCGGTGATAGACGGATTGGAGGCAACGAGAACTATTCGCCAGATGAAACGAGAGGATGCCAAAAGTATCCCGATTATCGCCATATCTGCCAATGCATTTGCAGATGATATAGAACAAAGCCGTGTTGCTGGTATGAATGAACACTTATCCAAACCATTAGATTTTGAAAAAGTATTTGAGACAATATGCCGATATCAAAAGGGAAAAAGAAAATAGGGAGAAAAAACAATTTTTTCCTCACATTTGTCATAATTTCGACAAATAATATATTGCTTTTTTGGGGCGCTTTATGTATAATGAATGAAGTAAGCACGTTGCAACGAGGCAAAGTGCATACATAACCCCTTATTAATTATTTATACTCCCCTCGAAACAGCCGGTAGTTCCCCTACCGGCTGTTTCACTTTTATCAGAAGAAAATAATGGTGGGAAGAAAAAAAGAATTAGTGGTTGTCAAATGAGATATTATGACGTATAATGAGAACGGTATAAAGGGTAATACCTATAGGCGGCGATAGCACCGCCTGTTTTTTCTTTGGAGAAAAAGTGAAATTTTTATAGAAAAATCAAAATAAGGGTACAAGAATCAGGCATTTGCTAGTATAATAAAGACAAAAAGAAAAGTTGAGGAAAGTACGATGAATCCAGTTTATGAAAAGTTATTGCGCTGTTATGACAGTGTGAGAGAGAAGATAACATTTGAACCGGAGGTTGCCTTGATTTTAGGCTCTGGTTTAGGAAATTACGGAGAATCCATCGAGATTGTGGAGACTCTAGATTACAATGAAATTGAAGGATTTCCAGTGTCTACGGTAGAAGGACACAAGGGAAGATTTATTTTTGGATATATTGGAAAGGTACCAGTAGTATGTATGCAGGGACGCGTGCATTATTACGAGGGATATTCCATCACAGATGTGGTTTTACCAACCAGATTGATGGGAATGTTGGGAGCAAAAGTATTGTTCCTTACTAATGCATCCGGCGGTGTAAACTTTGATTTTCAGGCAGGAGATTTTATGCTGATCACAGATCACATTATGAATTTTGTGCCATCTCCACTGATTGGAGAAAATATCGATGAATTGGGCATTCGTTTCCCGGACATGAGCGATATTTATAAGAAAGATCTGCAGGAAATCATCAAAAACACAGCGAAGAGCTTGGATATCAAGCTGCAGGAAGGTGTATATATCCAGTTGACAGGACCAAATTTTGAGACACCGGCAGAGGTTCGCATGTGTCGTATTTTGGGTGCAGATGCGGCAGGTATGAGTACCGCAGCGGAAGCTGTAGCGGCAAATCATATGGGCATGAAGGTGTGTGGTATTTCTTGTATCACAAACCTTGGATGTGGTATGTTAGAACAGCCTCTTTCTCACTTGGAAGTGCAGGAGACTGCAGACCGCGTGGCAGTACAGTTTAAAGAATTAATTACCCAGTCTGTATTAAATATTTATGAGGCAATGCAGGAAAAATAAGATGAGAGCATTATATTTTGATGGCGAAAAAGCCGTCTACAGAGAAGATTATAAGAAGCCGATTCCTACGCCGGGACACAGCTTGATTCGTGTGTTGATGGCGGCAATCTGTAATACAGATCGGGAAGTGATGCGAGGCTATCGTCCAGATTTTCGCGGTGTACTGGGACATGAGTTCGTGGGTATTGTGGAGGAATCGGATGATGAGAGCCTGATTGGAAAGAGAGTGGTAGGCGAGTTAAATGAGGGCTGTGGGACATGCATTTACTGTAAATCCGGCAGGGAGAAACATTGTCTTACCAGAAAAGTAATCGGTATGGAAGGATTGGATGGAACCTTTGCAGAATATTTTGTGTTGGCGAACCATTTAATCCATGTGGTGCCGGAGGAACTTCCTACAGAAAAAGCAATCTATACGGAGCCATTGGCAGCAGCTTTGGAGATTCCAAGTCAGGTGCATTTAAGTCCAGAAAAGAATGTGGCTATCATTGGAGATGGAAGATTAGCTTTGATGATCGCGCAGGTCGTTTCTCTTTATGGTGTGGATCTTACGATTATTGGAAGACATGAGGAGAAACTTCAAAAGTTTGCATCCCTTGGAAAAACGTCTTACCGAGAAGGGGATACCTTCGAGGTAGTAATTGATGCCACTGGTTCACCATCTGGTGTGGAACTGGCAAAGAATATTGTGAGAAAGCGCGGCACAATCGTATTAAAGAGTACCTATGCAGGCACTACCAATATTGATCTTAGCTATTTCGTAGTCAACGAGATTACCATTATGGGAAGCCGCTGCGGTCCTTTTGAACCGGCACTGAATCTTTTACATCGAGGATTGGTGGATTTGCCGGAGATTGAACTTTACGATCTTAAGGACTATGAGAAGGCATTTTCATCCAGAGCTTTTAAGACAGGATTTCGTTTTTAAGGAGCATGGAGAAAAGAAGGGCTGTGTCTGGAACTGGCACAGTGGAAAGAATCGATTACAGGCGCCATGATGCGCTTGCACATAAAAAAACAATCTATCTAAAAAAAGGAGGAACTGCTATTATGAAAAAATTTTTAGCAGCAATCATGTGTCTCGTTATGACTGCATCTGTTCTTGCAGGTTGCGGTGGAAGCGGTAACACAGAAACTACAGAAGCAAAGGGAGAATCTGGATCTGCATTAAAGATCGCTATCGTAAGTTCTCCATCCGGCGTTGATGACGGAAGTTTCAACGAAAACAACTACAATGGTGTTTTAGCATTTATCGCTGAAAACCCAGATGCAACTGTAACACCTGTAAGAGAAGAAACAGGTGACGTTGCGGCAGCAGTACAGGCAGTAGCAGATATCGTAGCAGATTATGATGTTATCGTATGCTGTGGATATCAGTTCGCTGGTATCGGTGCAATCGCTGGAGAAAACCCAGATGTTGACTTTATCTTAGTTGACTCTTATCCATCTGACGCAGAAGGCAACGAAATTTCTGATGGTGTAGACAACATCTACGCTATGACATTCAAGGAACAGGAAAGTGGTTTCTGTGCAGGTATCGCAGCAGCGATGGAAACAAAAACTGGAAAAGTTGCAGTTGTAAACGGTATTGCATTCCCATCTAACGTAAACTATCAGTATGGTTTCGAATCTGGTGTGAACTACGCAAACAAACACTACGGAACAAAAGCAGAAATCGTAGAACTTGCATCCTATGCAGGCACAGACGTAACAGGCGCTAACGTAGGCGGTAACTATGTTGGTAACTTCTCTGATGAAGCAACTGGTAAAGTAGTTGGGGAAGCTCTTATTGGCGAAGGCGTAGACATTATGTTTATCGCAGCTGGTGCATCTGGAAATGGTGTATTCACAGCAGCAAAGGAAGCAAAAGATGTATACTGCATCGGTTGTGACGTTGACCAGTTTGACGATGGAGCAAACGGAGACAGCAACATTATCCTTACTTCTGGACTTAAGATCATGGATATGAACGTAGAAAAACAGTTAAATGCAATCAAAGATGGTACATTTACAGGTGGTAACTACCTCCTTGGTGCTGACACAGATTCTACAGGATTTGTAAGTGAAGAAGGAAGACAGCAGTTATCTGCAGAAACAATTGAAAAAATTAACGAAGCATTCGCCCTTGTAAAATCTGGCGAAGTTGTTCCAGCAGCAAACTTTAATGAATTAACACCAGACGCATTCACAGGTCTGTAAGATAGGTTGTTACAGTTTGTGACAAGATAAAATGAGAAAGACGGAAGGGAGATTCCGATCCATCTGTCGATACTCTCATACAATCTAAAAAGGAAGTTGGAAGGAGAGCCACAGGCTTTCCTTCCTTTACTTGCGCAGAAGAATAGAGCAGATGGAGTGCTCGGTCTGCAAAAGAAAATGAGATAAAATATTGCTTTTATCACCTGCGCAGGTGGGGATAGGGAGGTACAAATGTCAGAATACATCGTAGAGATGCGAAATATCACAAAAAGATTCCCGGGCATTGTTGCCAATGATAATGTAACGATTCAGATCAAAAAGGGAGAAATTTATGCCCTGTTGGGGGAAAACGGTGCGGGTAAATCCACACTGATGAGCATGCTTTTTGGCATGTATGAGCCAGACGAAGGCGAGATTTATGTAAGAGGAAAGAAGGAAGTGATTTCCTCACCAAATTATGCTACAGAATTAAATATCGGAATGGTACATCAGCATTTTAAGCTGGTTTCCAATTATACAATAGCAGAGAATATAATTATGGGTGTGGAACCAATGAAGAAATTCCTGGGACTGTTCCCATATGTAGATATAAAATCCGCAAATGAAAAGATTGCGGCACTTTCCAAGGAATATGGCTTGGAAGTAGATCCAACAAAGGTGATTCAGGATATCAACGTATCCACACAGCAGCGAGTAGAAATCTTAAAGATGCTGTATCGAGAAGCGGAGATTTTGATCTTTGACGAGCCAACAGCGGTGCTGACACCGCAGGAGATTGATTTCCTTTTGAATATCATTCGTGGCTTAAAGGAAGCAGGAAAGACCATTATTCTGATTACACACAAATTGGAAGAAATCAAACAGGTGGCGGATCGATGTGCCATCTTGAATCGAGGTAAACTGATCGATGTGCTTGATGTTGCCACAACTTCTACAAAGGAGATGGCAAACAAGATGGTAGGTCGTGAAGTATCCTTTGAGAGAGAAAAAACAGAGGCAAACTATGGAGAAGTTGTACTTTCCGTGGAGAACCTTACTGTAAAAGATGAAAATAAATTTGATGTGGTAAAAAATGCATCCTTACAGGTGCGTGGTGGAGAAATCCTTGCCATCGCTGGTGTATCCGGAAATGGCCAGGTGGAAATTGCCGATGCCATTGCGGGACTTTTACCAGCGGCATCGGGAAAAATCACATTGAATGGCAAAGATATTACGGAATATTCTATCCGCAAACGTATTCTGGAGGGTATGTCCTATATTCCAGAAGATAGACAAACTTATGGTTTAGTGCTTGATTTTACATTGAGTGAAAACTTAGCGCTGAAAAATTATAACAAAGAACCTTTTGCCAAGAAGGGAATTTTAAATCATCAAAAATTTGATGAATTCGGCGAAAGATTGATTGAAGAATATGATATTCGAAGCGGACAGGGCAACAAAACCATTGTTCGCTCCATGAGTGGTGGAAATCAGCAGAAGGCTATTATTGCCAGAGAAGTAGAACAGGATTCCAACCTAATCATCTTCGTACAGCCAACTCGTGGTTTGGATATTGGTGCCATTGAAAACATTCATAATCAGATTCTTGCAGAGAGAGACAAAGGAAAAGCCATCCTTCTTATTTCTCTGGAACTGGATGAGGTTATGGGATTGGCAGATACCATTGCTGTTATTTACAGCGGAGAGATTTTAAAAACAGCAGATGCGAAGGAGCTGACCGTAGAAGAGGTTGGACAGTTCATGATGGGGGTGACAGAGTAAATGAAACAAAAAACAAATCCATTTTCTAAATTATTTGTAAAACTTCTCGGCAACGAGAAACATCAGAGTTTTACCATCCCTGTCTTTGCCATCTTACTCAGTTTAATTGTGGGAGCAGTGGTAATTCTAATTCTCGGAAAAAATCCACTTTCTGCTTATATGAACCTGCTTCAGGGTTCTGGTATTTTACCAAAGGTGAAGTATGCCGGCGGAAAGAGCATGATGACAGACTTTTTCAGTTTTATGAACTATTGGACACCAATGATTTTTGCGGCTTTAGCTGTAGCAGTTGCCTTAAAAGCAGGGCTTTTTAATATCGGTGTATCCGGTCAGATGTTGGCAGCAGGCTTTATTTCCTCCATCGTGGTGGGATATAGCAGCTTAAACAGTGCTCTGGCAAAACCATTGGTTATCCTCATTTCTATTGTGGCAGGTGCCTTGGTAGGTGCTCTTATTGGCTGGCTGAAATATCAGTTTAATATCAACGAAGTTGTATCTTCTATTATGTTAAACTACATCATTCAGTATGTAGTGGCATTTTTGATCAATACAAAATATGTGGATCCGGTATCCAGACAGTCCAGAAATGTCAGCGATGCGGCAAGATTGACCTTGATGAATACAGAGATTGGCGGCTACAAATATGATATTCCATTGGGAATTATTTTGGCAGTGATTGCAGCTTTTATTATTCATTTTATTTTTAATAAGACAACCTTCGGCTATGAGTTAAAAGCAGTTGGTTCCAACCGTAAGGCTTCTCAGTATGCAGGTATCCATGTAGGTAAAAATATGATTTTGGCCATGTTGATTTCCGGTGCTTTAGCAGGATTGGCAGGAGCAACTTACTATCTTGGATACTTTTGTTCCATCCAACCGAAGGTGTTGGCAGCCACAGGATACGATGCTATTGCAGTATCCTTACTGGGTAACTCCAACCCAATTGGCATTTTATTCTCCTCTTTCTTGATTTCTGTAGTTGGAAAGGGAAGTACTTATATGAGTTCCACCGCAGGACTGGACGCAGAGATTGCTTCTGTTATCACAGGATTGATTCTTTTGTTTAGTGCCTGCAGTGCATTTATCCAGTACAAAGTAAAAAGAACAAAAGATAAGTTAGAAGAAATCGAAAATAAAAAACAGGAGGTAGAAACATCATGTTAGATAAAGTGATTATTGACGGTTTATCCTTTGCTTTACCTCTGTTTGTTATGGCTATTGGCGGAATTTACAGTGAGCGAAGTGGTGTTACAAACTTAGCGCTGGAAGGTCTGCAGGGAGCAGGTGCCTTTGTGGGGGCTTTAGTGGCAGTGATTTTGATGCAGTCTATGGGTACGGATTCTCAGATTCCATATTATGCAGCGATGTTATTTGCCATGCTGGGTGGTATGCTCTACTCTATGCTTCACGGTTTGCTCTGTGTAAAATTTAAAGCCAATCAGGTAATCAGTGGTGTAGTAATCAATATTCTTGCTACCGCTCTCACAGCCTTCTTGACAAAGGTTATCAATAGAACTGCTTTTGGCGCACCTTCTGATAAATTCGATTTGGGTGTTTCTCAGAAATTGACCATCCCTGGTCTCAGTCAGATTCCAGTGGTAGGTGCCGTGTTTAAAGACATGTATCCATTTGAACTGATTATTGTAGTGGTAGCCATTGTGGCATGGTATGTGCTTTATAAGACAAAATACGGTCTCCATCTTCGTGCCTGCGGTGATAATCCTCATGCGGTGGACGCGGCTGGTATCGATGTGGCAAAAATTCGTTTTAGTGCGGTTATGGTATCCGGTGCATTATCAGGACTTGCTGGTATGTGCTTTGCCTATTCTATCTCTGCCAACTATTCTTCCGGCATTTATGTGGGATACGGATATCTCTCCATTGCGGCATTGATCTTCGGAAACTGGAAGATTGTTCCAACTCTGGCGGCTTGTCTTCTCTTTGGTTTTGCCAAATCTGGCGGCTATCAGATTGTACAGGCGGCGGGACTTCCAAGTAGTTATTCCGACCTTATTATGATTTTGCCATATGTCATTACATTATTGTTATTAGTATTCTTCTCCAAACACAATGACTCTCCAAGAGCACTGGGAGAAATTTACGATAAAGGAAAACGATAAAAGGAAATAGCATGAAGTTTGAAAAGCTTCATGCTTTTCTTTTTAAATGATGTATAATAAGAAAAAAGAATGGAAAGGAGAACAGAAATTGCATTTTGACTATAAAAAAATTCGAATTGGTCTTCGAACCATAAAAACTGCTGCGGCAGTGCTGATCTCCATGACGATTGTTGCATTTTATGGCATGAGCACTTCGAAAATGATCTTCGCCATGTTGGGGGCTATGGCTGCCATGGAACACTCTTTTAAGGAGTCTGTGGAATCCTGTTTGACTCAAGTTGTGGGAATGACTTTGGGGGCGATGATTGGACAGATGATGCTATTTTTATCCTTGCCGCCTCTGGTGGACATCGGGATTGGAATCGTAGCGGTGATTACCCTTTACAATGTATGTCGAATTCGGTATTCACCGACGCTGCCTTGTCTGATTGTGGTGACTATGTGTACCCATAATAATCCAGATACCATTCCTCTCTTTTATGCAGTAGGACGACTCTGGGATACTGCCATTGGCTTGATGGTGGGCATGGTGATTAATACCCTGATTTTTCCTTATGACAACAGCAACAAAATACGGGCAGCTATCGAAGCACTGGATAAAGAGGTAATTATTTTTCTAGAAGAGATGTATAACGGAGACAATGTGCTTCCAGATACTGCCAAAATGGTTCGCATGATCAATGATATGGGAACGCAACTGCAGATTTTTTCCAAACAGTCGGTTCTTCTTCATAAGGCAAAAAAAAGAGATCAGTTGGAGGCTTTTCAGGTTTGTGAGGGAAAGGAACGCCAACTTCTAGCACAGATGGAAGTGCTATGTAGAATGGAAAAGCCGGGAAAATTGACAGAAGAAAATCGAAAAAGGTTGAAGGAATGCAGTTCACAGATTAAAATAGATGCAGAGGAGGAAATCGACCTACCTCTGATGGAAGAAATTCCAAATCTGCAAAAAGAGATTAAATCCCTAGAAGAGCGAATCTATATGACAGAACAGGATCTTGTGACAAATTATCATGTGGCACAGATTCTGGAACTGAGAGACGAGATGATGAACACGCTAAAACAGGTGAATTGGAATAAAAAAGGAAGCAGTAGCGGGAGGAAAGAAAATGAGCAATAAAGTGGTAATCTCATGCCGCACATTGGAGCGGGAAATTCAGGCGGCTATGAAGGAAACAGGAAGTTCCTATTTGGTGTATTATTTGCCAGCCAGACTCCATACAGTGCCAAAGGAGATGGCAGTGGAACTGCAAAAGATCATAGATGGACTGGAAAATGTGGATCAAGTGCTTCTTTGTGTCTCTGGTTGTGGAGGAAGTACCAAAGATTTAAAGGCAACTACAGCGGACATTATCATTCCAAAGACGAGAGACTGTATCGATATTTTACTGACAAAGACAACTACCGCGAAGATTGACCGGGATAAACATGGCATTTTCTTTACTGACAACTGGCTTACCTTCTTCAAAAATTCTCCGATGGCCTTTGACAAACTGGTAGCGGAGTTCGGAAAAGAGGAAGCAATCCAGCACTTCCGTCAGATTTACCGGGGATTTGAGCAATTTTATATTATAGATACGGGGGCTTATGATGTGGAACAGTTAAAGAAGGAATTGATACCTCTCATTAACATATTGGAAGGGAAGCTCACAGTAGTACCGGGACGCTATGAGGTGCTTCGAAAGATGTTTGCCGGAAAGATTGACGATGATTTCCGAGTAATAAAGAAAGAAGTGGAGTAATAAGACTAGATGAAGGACTTACATAAAAAGACATTGTATGTGTCGGACCTAGATGGCACACTGCTTCGCAGTGACCAGACCTTATCGGATTATACAATAAAAACAATAAATGAGATGATTGCAAAAGGGGCATATTTTACTTATGCCACTGCTAGATCCCACTATACGTCCTCCATTGTGGCAGCAGGGTTGGATTTACAGATTCCTGTGATTGTCTACAATGGAACAATGCTGTTAAAGGACAAGAATAGGGAAATGATTTCCTATCATGGATTTCCGGAAGATGGAAAAGAATTGCTGGCAG
>CAYLUV010000026.1:0-17512 GCA_964386955.1 uncultured Lachnospiraceae bacterium | reverse complement strand
CAATCCCATCTTGAAATCAGTTCGAAAAAAGAGTATACTTATATTAAATTATGAATAAGCACCGGATCCTGGTGAATAAAGACAGGAGGCAGCTATGATTGAAGCGACAAGCTGCGGAGGAGTGGTGATATTCAGAGGAAAGATTTTGCTTCTATATAAGAACTATAAGAACAAATACGAAGGATGGGTACTTCCGAAGGGAACAGTGGAACCTGGAGAGGAATTTAAGGACACTGCTCTTAGGGAAGTAAAGGAAGAGACCGGAGTAGCAGCCTCCATAATTAAGTATGTGGGCAAGAGTCAATACAGTTTTAATACGCCCGTAGATATGGTTATTAAAAACGTGCATTGGTATCTTATGATGGCAGATAGCTATTACTCCAAGCCGCAAAAGGAAGAATACTTTGTTGACTCAGGTTACTACAAATTCCACGAAGCCTACCATTTGCTTCGCTTTCCGAATGAAAAACAGATATTAGAAGATGCATATGCACAGTATCTTAGCCTGAAAAAATCAAATCTATGGGGAAATCGAAAGTATTTCTAGAGAAAGAATCCGAATTCATGTAATGTGAGTTCGGATTTTTGCGTAGGTATAGGTGCTTTTATTGGTAGAAGAGGATGGAGACCATTGTAGAAATGCAGTTTTGGTTAGTAGATTGAATTGAATGAAAAAATGCAGAAATAACAAAATTGTTCAAAATATTCTGAATTTTAAAAAAAGCTTGCAAATTAGAAAACCCTATGATAATATATATCTTGCATATAGGTAATAACTCATGTACATGCCGCTGTGGCGGAATTGGCAGACGCACTTGACTCAAAATCAAGCGGGATAACCGTGCCGGTTCGAGTCCGGCCAGCGGCATTACGAAAAGAGCAGTTTCGAAGATTTCTTCGAAGCTGCTTTTTTTCGTATATGGAAGAATATCGGTATATTATTAAATAGGAAGAAACAGTATTTTCTCTCGTCGAAATGAGCAATTTTTCTTTCGTTTTTTACAAAAATTCTAACATATTAGATAAAAAATTACGAATTCTTGAAAACCGTTGACGATTTCGAAAAAAGTTATTAAAATAGACTTCAAATATACATTAATTTCATATACATTTTAAGAAGAAGAGGAGCATTACAATGGCGTATTATTTTAGTGAACCATCCCACACATTTAGTGAGTACTTATTAGTACCAGGTTATTCCAGTGCCCAGTGTCAGCCACAGAACGTAAGTTTAAAGACACCTTTAGTAAAATACAGAAAGGGCCAGGAGGAACCTGCATTATCCTTAAATATCCCACTGGTTTCTGCAATCATGCAGTCCGTATCTAACGATACTATGGCAGTTGCATTGGCAAGAGAAGGTGGCGTTTCCTTTATTTACGGATCTCAGTCCATCGAATCTCAGGCAGAGATGGTTCGAAAAGTAAAAGATTACAAAGCTGGATTTGTAAAAAGCGATTCCAATATTGTTCCTACAAGTACACTGAGAGAAGTACTTGCATTAAAAGAGAAGACAGGTCACAACACTATGGCAGTAACAGAGAACGGAACAGCCCATGGTAAGTTACTTGGTGTTGTTACAAGCAGAGATTATCGCGTTTCCCGCATGTCTTTAGATACAAAAGTGGAAGAGTTTATGACTCCATTTGAGAATCTGATTACAGCGAAGGTTGGCGTGACTTTAAAAGAAGCCAATGATATTATCTGGGACAACAAATTGAATTCCCTTCCTATCATTGATGAGAATCAGAATTTAGATTCTATCGTATTCAGAAAAGACTACGAATCTAAGAAAGAGAATAAGAATGAGTTATTAGATGCATCTAAGAGATACATTGTTGGTGCTGGTATCAATACTCGTGACTATGCAGAACGTGTTCCAGCTTTAGTAGAAGCAGGAGCAGATGTTTTATGTATCGATTCCAGTGAAGGATTCAGCGAATGGCAGCAGAGAACCATCGCATGGATTAGAGAAAAATACGGTGACACTGTAAAAGTTGGTGCTGGTAACGTAGTTGACGCAGAGGGATTCCGTTTCTTAGCAGAATGCGGCGCAGACTTCGTTAAAGTTGGTATCGGCGGCGGTTCTATCTGTATTACTCGTGAGACAAAGGGAATTGGTCGTGGACAGGCTACAGCAACTATCGAGGTAGCAAAAGCGAGAGATGAATACTACAAAGAGACTGGTGTATACGTACCAATCTGTAGTGATGGCGGTATCGTGCATGATTATCATATGACATTAGCGCTGGCTATGGGTAGCGATTTCATTATGTTAGGAAGATATTTCTCCCGTTTTGATGAATCTCCAACTAACAAAGTTAGCATCAATGGTCAGTATATGAAAGAATATTGGGGAGAAGGAAGTGCTCGTGCAAGAAACTGGCAGAGATATGATTTAGGTGGAGACAGCAAACTTCATTTTGAAGAAGGTGTAGATTCCTATGTACCATATGCTGGTTCTTTGAAAGATAACGTTGGCATGACCCTTGCAAAAGTAAAATCCACGATGTGTAACTGTGGTGCCCTTACTATTCCAGAACTTCAGGAAAAAGCAAAACTTACTCTTGTTTCTTCCGTAAGTATTGTGGAAGGCGGCGCACATGACGTTGTATTAAAAGATTCTACTTCAAATAAATAAGACAGACAGAGGGGTCGATAAGCTCGGTGAAAGAACCGGGCACGACCCCTTTTACATTTTATAGACCATATTTTTTAGAAAAAGGAGATAGACATGAGAGTAGCGATTATTATGGGTTCTACCAGCGATCTTGGAAAGATGGAACCGGCCATTGATATTTTAAAGGATTACGGAGTACAGGTGGATGTGCGTTGTCTTTCTGCTCATCGTGCCCACGCAGGTCTTTCTGCATTTATGGAGGAGACAAAGACAAATGGAACGGAAGTGATTATTGCAGCAGCTGGTATGGCAGCAGCCCTTCCTGGTGTTGTGGCATCTCAGACAGTGCTTCCAGTAATTGGTGTACCTCTTTCTGGCTCTGTGCTGGATGGCATGGATGCTCTGATGTCCATCGTGCAGATGCCACCGGGAATTCCAGTAGCTACTGTGGCTATCAACGGCGGCAAGAATGCGGCTCATCTTGCACTGCAGATTATGGCAGTGAAACATGAGGAATTGAGAGAGCGATTGGTGGCATTCCGCAAAGAGATGGAAGAGCAGGCCATGAAGACCAACGAAGAAGTGATGGCAAAATATGAATAAAATCCATGGATAACGATATGGATGATGCATTATTCTCCCTTTTTTGCAGGGTGGATCGAATAGAGTACAATGAGGTGACAGTATGGATAGACAGCAATTTGAAAGTATGACGATATGCCCCTTGGATGGTCGTTATAGTGGCATCAAGGATGCCCTTTCCGAATATTTCAGTGAGTATGCGCTGGTAAAATATCGGGTGTATGTGGAGATTCAGTGGTTAAAATTTTTAATTGAAAATGTGGGAAATGAGATTCTTGCCCGCTTTGACCGGAAAGATATGAAAAAGATCGAAGCCATTGCGGACAATTTTGATTATGCTTCTTTTCAGGCAATCAAGGAGATTGAAGGGGTAACTAGACACGATGTGAAGGCGGTAGAGTATTATATTGGAAATACATTGAAAGACATGGGATTTGATTATCTCATTAGTTTTGTTCACATTGGGTGTACCTCCGAGGACATCAATAACACTTCCTATGCCTGCATGATTAAAAATGGCTTACAGCAGGTGTGGCTTCCAAAGGCAAAAGAGCTGGTTTCTATTATGGAAGAGTGGGCGAAGAACCACAAAGGGGATGCTATGTTGGCCCATACCCATGGACAGCCAGCTACGCCGACCACCATTGGCAAAGAATTTAAGGTCTATGCCTATCGCTTTGCCACCAGCATTGAGCAGGTGGAGCAGGTACAGATTAAGGCGAAATTCAATGGAGCAACGGGAAATTACAGTGCCATTATGGCGGCTTTTCCAACCATTGATTGGCCAGCTATGGCAAAACGATTTGTGGAAGAGTATCTGGGACTTTCCTTTAACCCTTATACCACACAGATTGAGAGTCACGACTATACATGCCATATTTTAGATGGCGTTCGTCATTTTAACAATGTGCTGATTGACTTTGACGTGGATATGTGGCTTTACATTTCCAAGGAATATTTTAAACAGATTCCAGTACAGGGAGAAGTGGGAAGTTCTACCATGCCCCATAAGGTAAATCCGATTCGGTTTGAGAACAGTGAGGCAAACAGTGACATGTCCAATAACATTTGTGTGGCATTGTCCAATAAACTTCCAAAATCCCGCATGCAGCGAGATCTTTCCGATTCCTCCAGCCAGAGAAACTTAGGTTTGGCCTTTGGTTATTCCTTGCAGGCCATCAGTGAGACAAAGAATGGTCTGGCAAAATGCGTTGTAAACAAAGAAAAATTGGAAAAAGATTTGAATGAGAAGTGGGAAGTGTTGGCGGAACCAATTCAGACAGTGCTTCGCAAATATGGTGTGCCGGATGCCTATGATACATTGAAGGCATTAACAAGAGGAAAAAATATTTCCAAAGAAGATATTCGAACATTTGCAGAAGGTCTTACGATTTTGTCCGAGGAAGACAGACAGACTTTGGTCAATATGACACCGGCATCTTATATCGGCAGAGCAGCACAGCTTGCAGAAGAGGACATGTAATAGCACAGTGAAATCGCCATGTCCCCTTTTGCAGGGGCGTGGATTGAAATGGAGGACAAAATGAGCGGATTTTTTGGCGTAGCATCAAAGGAAGATTGTGTGTTTGAGTTGTTTTATGGGGTAGACTACCATTCTCACTTGGGAACAAGACGTGGGGGTATGGCGGTGTATGGAGAGGAAGATGGATTTGAACGTGTCATCCACAACATTCAGAATTCTCCCTTCCGTACCAAATTTGAGAGAGATGTGGAGACGATGCGAGGAAACATCGGAATCGGATGTATCTCTGATTTTGAGCCACAGCCTCTTCTTATGCAGTCCAAACTAGGGAGTTTTGCTTTGGCTTTTATTGGAAAGATCAACAACTACGATGATCTGATTCAGGAATGTTATAAAAATGGACGTACCCATTTTAACCAGATGACCAATGGACAGGTAAATGTGGTAGAGCTTCTCGGTGCGTTGATCAGTGAAAAGGAAACTTACGTGGAAGGTATTCGTTATGCCCAGGAGAAAGTAGACGGCTCTCTTTCTTTACTGTTGATGACAAAAGATGGTATTTATGCGGCGCGAGATATGGTGGGCAGAACACCGGTGATTCTCGGCAAAAAGGATGGAGCCTACTGTGTCGCTTTTGAGAGTTTTGCTTACCTTAATCTGGGATTTGAACATTTTAAAGAGCTGGGACCTGGGGAAATTGATTTTATCACGCCAGAAAGTGTTACTGTAGTGAGAGAAAAAGGCGAAGAGATGAAGATTTGCTCCTTCCTTTGGACCTATTATGGCTATCCAACAGCATCTTATGAGGGTATCAACGTGGAGGAGATGCGAAATCACTGTGGTGAACTTCTTGCAAAGCGTGATGAGGATATGGAGAGCAAACCGGATCTGATTGCAGGTGTGCCGGATTCAGGTATTGCCCATGCCATTGGTTATTCCAATTATACAAAGATTCAGTATGGAAGACCTTTCATCAAATATACGCCAACCTGGCAACGTTCTTTTATGCCCACAACCCAGAAGCAAAGAGAGCTGATTGCCAACATGAAATTGATTCCGGTGCAGACTATGATTGAGGATAAGAAGCTGCTTTTAATCGATGATTCTATTGTTCGAGGTACTCAGCTTCGTGATACTACGGAATTTCTCTATAAGAGTGGTGCCAAGGAGGTTCATGTAAGACCGGCTTGTCCACCGCTGGTATATGGATGTAAATATTTGAACTTCTCCCGATCCAAATCCCAGATGGATTTGATTACAAGAAGAGTGATTGCGGAGTTGGAGGGCACCGATGAAGTAACTGATGAAGTATTGCAGCAATACTGTGATCCGGATCATCCAAAGTATCAGGCTATGGTGGATGAGATTAGCAGACGTTTGAACTTTACTTCACTGAAATTCCTTCGTCTGGATGATCTCTATGAAGCCATCGGTATGGAACCATGTAAGTTATGTACTTACTGCTGGAATGGAAAAGAATAGAATAAATTGGTTTTGCTTACATAAAAACAGTCCTTCGGGGCTGTTTTTTTATGGTTATTTTAGATATTAGTTTTCATAAAGTCTACAAGAAAGAGGAATCGCGTTTAGGAACGTAGTTCTTCTTTTTTTGTATATAAACCATCTCGTTATAACAAAAAACTATAACATTTTAAAAATTTCTTGTATTATGCAAAGAAAAAATCCTGTGGTATTATCAATTCATACTTAATTGATAGGAATAGTATAAACAAGTGATACAGGAGGGAATGACCATGAGCAAAGAAAAAAGACAGGAAGAACATAAAATATATCATTTTGACACAGAACGAATCCATGGAGGTTATCGTTCTGAGGATCATTTTCATGCGGTGAATCCGCCCATCTATCAGACAGCAGCCTTTGATCTGGGTGATATCGACCGAGCAAGGAGACTTTGGACAGGGGGAGAAAATGGCGGGATTTATTCTAGAGTGGGAAATCCAACGGTGGCAGTTTTGGAAGAGAGAATCGCAGCATTGGATGGCGGAACGGCAGCTTTGGCAGTGTCTTCTGGAATGGCAGCCATAACCTATGTGGTGCTATTGCTAGGAGAAGGTGGCGGCAATATTGTGGCGGCTTCTTCCCTTTATGGAGCAGCCCAGGAATCTTTGACCCATTTCTTTCCTAAGTTTGGTATTACAACAAAATTTGTAAAGAATCGAGAGAAGATAAGGGAATATGAGGAGCTGATTGATGAGAATACAAAGGCAATTTATTTAGAATCCATCAGCAATCCAAACATAGAAGTATATGATTTTGAGAAGATTGCGGCAGTGGCCCATAGACATGGTATTCCTGTTGTAGTGGACAATACCATTGCCACACCATATCTGTTTCGGCCTTTCGACCATGGAGCAGATATTATCGTATATTCTGCCACCAAAGGCATTTCCGGGCATGGAAATACCATCGCAGGCTTGGTGGTGGAAAAAGGAGATTTTCTTTACAGTAAGGAACGTTTTCCACAGTTTCATACGAAATCCTATAAAATGAGAGATTTAGAGGGAAATCCAAGAACGCCTTTGGAACTGGCACCGAAATCTCCTGTGATTGCCGCTCTTCGTGCCTTTTATTTGGAATTTATCGGAGCTACTTTAGGTGCATTCGATGCATTTTTGGTATTGCAGGGACTTAGTACACTATCAGAACGGCTGGAAAAGCAGGTTGCAACTGCCAAAAAGCTCATTGCATATTTGGAAGAGAAGGAAGAGGTAGAATGGGTGCGACATCCATTTGCAAAAGAAAGTGTATATAAAGAACTGGCAGAGAAATATTTTCCAAAGGGTGCCGGGGCTGTCTTTTCCTTCGGTTTTCATGGCACAAGGGAACAGAGGAAGAAGTTTATTGAGGCGCTGCAGGTGGTTTCCTATCATGTCAATATCGGTGATGTCCGTACTTTGATTGCTAATCCGCCAGAAACGACCCATGGTGAGCTGGAACCGGAACTTCACATCTTGGCAGGTATTCCAGACAATTTGCTTCGCGTGTCCGTTGGACTGGAAAATGCAGCAGATTTAATAGAAGATTTTGAACAGGCTTTTCAGAAGGCGTTTGCAAAATAGAGAGGAAGAAAAGGAGGAAATAGACTATGGCAGGGGAATTCGAAGGAAAAACAATTTTTGTAACGGGAGCAGCAAAGGGACAGGGAAGAGCGGTCTCTCTGGCATTTGCCAAGGAGGGAGCCAATGTGATTGCCTTTGATCTTGGAGAAACAATATCCTATCCCGCCTACAATCGCTCTTCCAACGAAGATTTGGAAAAATTGAAAGAGGAAGTGGAAGCACTGGGAAAAGGAGAAATTCTTCTATATGGAGGGGATGTTAGAAAGGCGACGGATGTAAAAGAAGCGGTAGAAAGAGGAATCCATCGATTTGGACATATTGATATTTTGTTTAGCAATGCAGGAATTGCCGCTTATGGAAAAGCCCATGAACTGGAGGAGGAACAGTGGGATGCCGTGATTGACATCAATTTGAAGGGCGGTTGGCTTGTGTCAAAGTATGTGATTCCTCACATGATAGAGCAAAAATCTGGGGTAATTCTCTACAATTCTTCCATTGCAGGTTTGCGGGGCATGAATCGCATGAGTCACTATGCGGCATCCAAACATGGTTTGATTGGGTTGGCAAAGTCTCAGGCTATTGAATTAGCACCCTATGGAATTCGTGTTGTGACCATTCATCCAACAGGAGTTAATACACCGATGAATGATGGCTTGGCAGAGTTGGAAGGGACAACGGCGGTGGAAATTGCGGAGCGCTCTGCTGGAAATCTTCTTCCGGTACCTTGGGTGGAGACGGAAGATGTGGTGGAAAGTGTAAAATTTTTGGCAAGTGACAAGGCAAGATACATTACAGGAAGCCAATTTGTATTGGATGCGGGATTGTTGACAAGATAAAGGAGGATAAAATTATGGCATATATTTCTAAGGTAAATTATGAGGAAGCGTCTCAGGAAGTAAAAGCATTGATTGACGAACAAATCCAGGTGAATGGAAAAATTACCAATATGAAGCTGACCTTGCTCCATTCGATTCCAGCCTACCATGCGTTGATGGAATGGTTTCCTTTGGAGAAAACCATTGAGGCTTTTTTGGGGGAAAGGGCGGTAAATTTCTTCTGCTATGCCATTTCTGAGGAAAATGATTGTCTCTTGTGCAGTGCATTTTTTCGAAAAATCTTAAAGGAACTGCAGATTGATTTTGATACCTTTGCTTTCACGGAGGAAGAAAATCTCTTGATTCGGTATGGAAAGGCTATTGTTCAGGATGCTAACCATATTCCGGCAGAGTTGTTTGCAGATTTAAAGAAACATTGGAATGAGGAACAGATTGTGGCAATTACAGCATTTGCTACCATTATGATTGCTACAAATATCATTAATAAGTCTTTGGATATTGAAGTGGATGACAATCTAATTCCTTACACAAAAAAATAGCATAATGTGTTTGCATTTTCATATAAACTAGAAAAATGAAAAATGCAAGGAAGATTATGAAAGAAAATATTGAAAACCTATTGAATATTTCCATGAATATCACAGAAAAGCAGAGGCAGCAGAGCCGACAACTATCGGCAGGCTTTGACGAGCGGGAGGATACTTGGGAAATTATCGTAAAATATACGGGGGATGAGCAGGAACTGGTAGAGTTCTTTGGTCATCCCTTTGTTTTTCTCTACAATCATTATGGTATTTCCAGAGGGACGAAGGCAGAAATAGAGAGACTGGCAGAAAATCCTAGAGTGGAATGGGTGGAAAAACCAAAGACGTTGGAGTATGCAGTGACGGATGGTGTGCGGGCATCCTGTGGAGTTTTTCAGCTGACGACACAGGAAAAATTGACAGGAAAAGGGGTGTTGATTGCGGTAATCGATTCTGGCATTGACATTTTTCATCCGGATTTTCAAAAGGAAGATGGAACTACAAGGATTTTGGGAATATGGGATCAGACGGAAGACAATAGAAATTCTATGGTAAGTTCAGAATCGGATCTGGGACATGGGGAGAAAGATTTGTGGGAACGATACTTGGGAGGAACCTTTTACACAGAGGATAGAATCAATGATGCCCTTGCCGCCGCCAGAGAAAATGGATTGATGGCGGGCAGGAGCATGGTTCCGACACAGGATTTCAGTGGCCATGGCACCCATGTGGCAGGGATTGCGGCTGGAAATGGAAGAGCATCCCGGGGGCAGAAAAAGGGAATGGCACCGGAATCCAGCCTTTTGATTGTAAAATTGGGAAATCCCACAGAAAGTGACTTTCCAAGAACAACTCAGGTGATGACGGGAATTGACTTTGCAGTGCGCTTTGCTTTGGAGAGAAATATGCCGCTGGTGATAAATTTAAGTTTTGGAAACAACTATGGGGTACATAACGGAAGTTCCCTTCTGGAAACCTATATTAACAGTGTGGTGGGATTAGGAAAAAATACGATTGTTACAGGCATGGGAAATCAAGGGAGTGGAAGAAAACATGCCTCTGGACGAGTGACTGCATCGGAAGTTGGGCAAGAAATAGAGGAACAAAACAGGGTATCTTTTGTGATAGGACCTGGAGAAACGGGATTTGGACTGCAAATTTGGAAAAATTATGTGGATGTGTTTGATGTGTCAGTGCGAACACCTTCTGAAACTTTGTTAGGACCTTTTTCCTATGGTTCGGGTCTATCCAATACAGTGGAAAATAATACAGAACTTTTAGTTTTCTATGGAGAGCCGGTTCCCTACCGGGTAAATCAGGAAATCTATCTCACCTTTTTGCCGACAAATACGTTCTTAGACCAGGGAGAATGGCAGATTATGTTTAGTCCCAAGCGTATCATTGATGGAAAATATGAGATGTGGCTTCCAGATGCAGGATTGAACAGTGAGGCTACTTATTTTTTGCAACCCACACCGGATTTGACGTTAACCATCCCAGCCACTGCCAGAAGGATTCTCTCCGTGGGGGCTTATGATGCTTTGACAGATCGAATGGCACCATTTTCAGGGCGCGGGGGCAGTTCACTGGCAGAAAAGCCGGATCTCGTGGCACCAGGTGTAAATGTGGAAAGCTGTGCTCCGGGAGGAGGATACACCACAAAAAGTGGAACCTCCATGGCGGCACCCTTTGTCTCAGGGGCAGCGGCGCTGTTGATGGAATATGGAATCATAAGGGGAAGGGATCCTTTTTTATATGGAGAAAAGGTAAAAGCCTACCTAAGAAAAGGAGCAAGAGCTTTGCCTGGTTTTGCTGCCTATCCCAATGAGGTGACGGGATATGGGTCGTTGTGTGTGGAAGACAGCTTGCCGGGAAGAGGGTGAAAGGGGAGGAATGATTTTTTACCCATTTCAAGATTTTCAAAAGAAAAAACTTATGATAATATGAAGAAAAAGAACGAAGAACAGCGAGGAGAGATAGGAATGAAACCAACATACCTTGTAAAAACAATCCATCAAAAAGAAGATATAGAACAGTGCAATCCATTTTCCATCCAGCAGTATATGTGGGACAGCAAACAGAAACCGAAAGTGCAGGGATGGATGGGGTATCTGGAGGGTGAAGGTATCTATGTGAAGATGATCTGTCAGGAATCGAATCCAAAACGATGCTATCAAAATCATAACGATGCGGTATATGAGGACAGTGCCATGGAGATTTTCTTGGCATTTTTGGAGGAGGAAGAAGAACTCACCAACGAGTGTATGTACACCAATTTTGAGATCAATGCCAATGGTGCCATGCTTGCACAAAAGGGAAAAGGACGAAAAAATCGAAGTTTTTTGGAGATAGAGCG
The DNA here is from genome assembly GCA_964386955.1 of uncultured Lachnospiraceae bacterium. Classification (GTDB taxonomy): domain Bacteria; phylum Bacillota; class Clostridia; order Lachnospirales; family Lachnospiraceae; genus SIG292. The sequence goes on along the minus strand of CAYLUV010000026.1, from coordinate 6,028 downwards.
GATAGAAAGTACTGGAGTTTCTGCAAAAATAGCAGAGAAAGAATGGTCCATAGAGGTACTTTTTCCAGAAACTTATTTAGATGAAATTTGTGACTTTGGCAAAATAAAAGCGGGGGAGGCATTTTACTGTAATTTTTATAAAATAGCAGAGTCAGAAGAAATATTGCATTTTGGCAGTTTTTCACCGATTGACAGTGAGACGCCGAATTTTCATATGCCGGTATGTTTTGCAAAGGCAATGATAGAGAAATAGAAAATTTGGGGATGTGTAACTTTTTTGTTTACACATCCCTTATTTTATGTTAAAACACTTTATAAATGAATTTTTATATACAGAAAGGAAGAAGAAATGGAATTATTAATTACGATACTTGTAACGTTTTTTGCTGGAATGGGAGCGGGACTTGGCACAGGCTTTGCGGGCATGAGTGCAGCGGCAGTAATCAGTCCGATATTGATTACTTTTTTGGGAATTGATCCTTATTTGGCGGTGGGAATTGCTCTGTCCTCCGACGTACTTGCCAGTGCAGTTTCTGCTTATACCTACGGCAAGAACAAAAATCTGGATGTGAAAAATGGCTTGATTATGATGGTGACGGTTCTCGTCTTTACTGTTGTGGGAAGTTATGTGTCCAGTTTGGTGCCATCCACTACGATGGGAAACTTTTCCGTGTTTATGACCTTCCTGTTGGGAATTAAGTTTATTGTAAAACCGGTTATGACGACAAAAGAAGCGATGGAACAGGTGAGTGGAAAAAAACGCGCGGTGCAGTCTGTTATCTGCGGTGTGCTGATTGGGTTTATCTGTGGATTTATCGGTGCTGGCGGTGGCATGATGATGCTTTTAATCCTTACCAGTGTCCTTGGTTATGAGTTGAAAACAGCAGTGGGAACCAGTGTCTTTATTATGACCTTTACTGCATTTACCGGAGCTGTATCACATTTTGCCATCGGCGGAATGCCAGATCCTCTTGTGTGGGTACTTTGTGTGTTATTTACCCTTGTCTGGGCGAGAATTGCAGCAGTATTTGCCAATAAAGCCACTCCAAAGACATTAAACCGAGCTACGGGAGTGATTCTTGTGATTCTCGGTGTGGCAGTGATGGCATTTTCTGCCCTGTCTTAAAAAATCGAATTAAAAAAGAAAAGGCTGCTCCTTCACAAAATGTGAGGGAACAGCTTTTTTGCTTAAAGGGTATGGATAAAACGAAGAAAGGCATCTCTACCTTCTGGTGTACATTTGTATACGCCGGCATCTTCTAAAACATGGGTAAAGACGATGCCTACTTCCTTTTTCAGGATTTCCATAACATTATCTGTCGTAATTTCATCATATTTTGGAAGGAAGGAAGCGACCCAATCTGCATGTTTTGCGATTTTTTCCTGGGAGGCGATGTCTTTTCCTTCTACAATATAGGAAGAAAGGATTTCCAATTCCTCTTTTAATCGGGATGGAAGTACGGCTAAGCCCATAACTTCGATGAGCCCAATATTTTCTTTCTTGATGTTATGGTACTGGGCATGAGGATGGTATACACCAAGGGGATGTTCCTCGGTGGTAATGTTATTTCGAAGGGTAAGGTCAAGTTCGTAATACGCATCTACCTTTCTTGCAATCGGTGTGATGGTATTATGAAGTTCGCCCTCTGTCTCGGCATAGATAAAGGCTGCTTCATCGGTGTAACCTCGCCAGTGGGAAAGAATATGATCGGCAAGCTCTACCAAGCGGTCGGAATCCTTGTGGCGAATACGAAGGACGGAGAGAGGCCATTTTACAATGCCAGCTTCCACATCTTCGTAGCCTGGAATGGTTACATACTGTTCCATTGGCGCTTTTGCCATGGCGAAAGTATAATTTCCTCCCTGGAAATGGTCGTGGCTCAAGATGGAACCTCCTACAATTGGAAGGTCCGCGTTGGAGCCGAGGAAATAGTGAGGAAATAGCTTCACAAAATCAAAAAGTTTCTGGAACGTTGCTTTCTCGATCTTCATCGGTGTATGTTGTCCGTTAAACACGATACAGTGCTCGTTGTAATATACATAAGGGGAGTATTGGAAGCCCCAATCACTGTTGTTGATGGTAATTGGAATAATCCGGTGATTTTCCCGGGCTGGATGGTTTATGCGTCCCGCATATCCTTCGTTTTCTTTACAGAGAAGACATTTTGGATAGCTGCTCGCTTTAGCATTTCTGGCTGCGGCAATGGCTTTTGGATCTTTCTCTGGCTTGGAAAGGTTTACTGTAATGTCAATCTCACCGTAAGGAGAGTCTACTTTCCATTTTAAATCTTTTTTTACGCGATAACGTCGAATATAATCACTGTCCTGACTGAGTTTGTAATAGTAGTCCGTCGCCTCCTTTGGAGAGCGATTATATTTCTCCTGAAAGGTCTGCTGCACTTGTGCAGGGCGAGGCATAAGGCAGTTCATAATCTTGGTATCAAAAAGATCGCGGAAGGTGATGCTGTCTTCGATGATGCCGCGTGTTACTGCCTCATCCAAAAGATGGGAGAGGATTTCTTCCAGGTCCATGGAAGCACAGTCTGAAATGTCCACATCTTCATAGCTGTCTTCCTGAAAAAGGTCCAACAAAAGATTGGTGGTGTAAATGCCCTCGCAGGCAGGAGTAAGACCAGTCTTCACCCCATAATTTACTAAAAGTTTGATATATTTATGTAACATAATTTGTCCCAGCTTTCCTTAGTCTAATCTTCTTGCGCCTTCTCCGATGTCTACTACATAAAATTCTGCGCTGTGTCCCACTTTTTCTTCGTAGGCCTTTCCGATGGAATCAATAAAATGATCTACTGCTTCATTTTTTACGATGCTTACGGTACAACCGCCAAATCCACCACCGGTAATACGGGAACCGATTACACCAGGTGTTTTCTGTGCCAGATCAACAAGGATATCAATCTCTTCACAGGAAACCTCATAGTCGTCGCGAAGAGAAGTGTGAGAGTCGTTCATTAACTGACCGAATTTTTCAATCTCGTTGTTTTTCAGTGCTTCTACCGCTTTGATAGCACGCTGATTTTCATATACCGCATGTTTGGCGCGTTTTACACGGGTTTCATCTTTGATGGCAGGTTTCAAATGTTCGAATTCTGTCTCTGTCAGATCTCCCAGAGTGTTGATACCAGCTACAACCTGTAATTCTTTTAATGCAGTTTCGCATTCATTTCTTCTGTCGTTGTAGGCAGAATCCACCAGGCTGTGTTTTACCTTGCTGTTGATGATAACGATCTTTGCATCTGGCAGCTTCACAGGGGCATATTCATAGTGAAGAGTGTTGGTATCTAGAAAAATAGCATGATCCTTTTTGCCCATGGCGCTGGCAAACTGATCCATGATGCCGCAGTTGCAGCCGTTGAAATTATTTTCGGAATACTGACCGATCAATGCCAGATCAATGTGAGTCAGCTCATCAAAACCAAACATATCTTTCAGCACAAGTCCTGTCAGCACTTCCAGAGAAGCGGAGGAAGAAAGTCCGGAGCCGTTTGGAATATCACCGCAGATTGCAATGTCAAGACCGGAAGGAAGCTTCATGCCTCGGCCTTCAAATGCCCACATCACTCCCTTTGGATAGTTTGTCCAGTCGGCTTCTTTATAAGGAGTCAAATCATCTAAACTGGTGGTGATTACGCCTAGCTCAGAGAAGTTAGTGGAATAAAAACGAATGGTGCGATCTTCACGTTTTCTTGCCACTGCGTAAGTTCCCAGAGTGAGAGCGCATGGAAATACGTGTCCACCGTTGTAATCTGTGTGTTCGCCAATCAGGTTTACTCGTCCTGGTGCGAAATAGGTGCGAATATCACCGTCACTGCCATAGAGTTCTTTGAATGTTTCCATAAGTTTTGTAATCATTTTTTACACTCCTATCATATTATTTTGTCTTGCAGGATACGTTGTTTCATTATATTATTATAATTATAGAAAAACCGCTTTTTTTGCGCAATAAGTATATTGGTAAAAACTATCAGGATATTGAGAAAATGCAGATTAACATAGAAGAAAATAAAAAAGAGATCAAGGAGCATGGGAGTTTTTCCTTTCCGGTGCATGTATGTACAGAGAAGATAGAAGCCTACGAACAAGGCTCCTTTTTGTGGCATTGGCATCCGGAGATGGAACTTACCCTGATTTTATCTGGACAGATGGAATATCGTATCAACGAGAAATCCTATCATTTGCGAGAGGGGGAGGCACTTTTTGGAAATGCCAACACCCTTCACTCGGGATATCGGAAAGATGGAGCGGACTGCAGTTATTTGTCCATCACCTTTCACCCAAGATTTTTGTATGGATATGAGAATAGTATCCTTCACACGAAATATGTGGAGCCGGTTGTTTCTTGTGAGAAGATGGCTTCTTTGTCCTTCACAAAGGACGTGCCATGGCAACAGCAGATTAAGGAGGACATGGAGAAGATTTACCAGATGTCCTTAGAGCAACCGGAGGACTATGAATATCGGGTACATTTGCTTCTGAGTGAGATTTGGTTTCATATTTATCATTATTTTGAGAAAATGCCGGAGAAGGAGGAGCATTCATCCAAGCATCTGGCAAGATTGCGGCAGATCATTACCTATTTGCAGGAACACTATCGACAGGAGATTAATCTTTCTGATGTGGCAAAGGAGGTCAATATCTGTAAAAGTGAGTGCTGTCGTTTTTTTAAGAAGCATATGAATATGACGATATTTGAGTATATTTTATATTATCGGATTCAGGAAAGTCTTCCGCTGCTGCGAAAGGGAGAGAGTGTGACCAATGTGGCAGGGATGGTAGGTTTTTCCAGTCCTGCGTATTTTGGACAGATTTTTAAACGTTACATGAAATGTACGCCTAGAGAATATCGTTCTCAGTGCCAAAAGATATGACAGCGACGAAGGAACAGAGGAAGTTCTGTTTTTTCAGAAAAATAACTATAAGAGATAGGACATAGATCATGAGTAAGATTTTATTGATAACAACGGGAGGAACGTTGGCATCCTCGCACAGTGACAACGGATTATCCCCGGAGCTTTCCGGTGGAGATATTTTGGAGAAGATTTCCGGGCTGACAGATGGATTTCAGGTGGAAAAAGAGGAACTATTTATGATTGACAGCTCCAATATGCAGCCAGAACAGTGGGGTGTGATTGCGGAGAAGGTTTACGAATCCAGAAAAAGGTATGATGGCATCGTCATTATTCACGGCACGGATACCATGGCTTACACCGCGGCGGCACTTTCCTTTGCCCTGCAAAATATCGAGATTCCGGTGGTGCTTACGGGAAGTCAGGTGTCCATCGAAAACCCTATTGCCGATGCCACAGAGAATCTGAGGGCGGCTCTTCATATGGCGGCCAGCGGATGCGCCGGAGTTTTTGTGGCCTTTAATCGAAAAATTATTCTCGGTACCAGAGCAAGTAAGGTGAGAGCCAGAAGTTTTAACGCTTTTGAGAGCATCAACTATCCTTATGCAGCCAAAATCAACTGCGATGGTCTGATGGTAAATCCTTTTGTCACCGTTCGAAAAAATCGTGCCTGTGTGCTGAAAAATAGCTTTTGCACCGATGTGTTCCTATTAAAGATATTTCCGGGGATGAATCCGAATATTTTTAAAATATTAAAATCTATGGGAATCAAAGGTGTCTATGTGGAAGGATTTGGACTTGGTGGTTTGCCATCGGAAGAAAGAAATCTCTCAGAGGCAATCGGCGAGGCAATTCGAGAAGGCATGATTGTGGCAGTGGGAAGCCAGTGTACTTATGAGGGCAGTGATTTTACTGTCTATGAAGTGGGAAGACAGGTGTTGGATTGCGGCGTAATCGAAACGGGAAATATGACCACAGAGGCGGCTGTCACAAAGCTGATGTGGGTGCTGGGACACTACGAAGATCCAGTGATGATCCATAAGATGATGCAAACCAATCTGACAGGAGAACTGGGTTCTACAGTGGATTGGAATATGTAAGAAGCACCAAGAATCACCAAGATGGAAAGCGTTAGTAATTTCCAATCTTATATTGGATTAGGA
>CAYLUV010000025.1:12829-17709 GCA_964386955.1 uncultured Lachnospiraceae bacterium | reverse complement strand
TGCTCCAATGAGAAGACGTGGCATCCGCAGAAGAAAAAAAGTATGTGTTTTCTGTACAGAGAAAAATGCAGTCATCGATTATAAAGATACAAACAAATTAAAAAGATACGTTTCTGAAAGAGGTAAAATCTTACCTAGAAGAATTACAGGAACATGTGCGAAACATCAGAGAGCTTTAACAGTAGCAATCAAGAGAGCACGTCATATCGCTTTAATGCCTTACGTAGCTGAATAATCAGTCAAGTAGGACATTCATAGAGAATGAATCTTTAGGGTCTTCAAATCCACTTGGGTTTGGAGGCCTTTTTTATTTGTCTAGAAGTCGAAAAAATTAAACAAAAATATCAGATTTTATCGAAAAAACATATACAATTCCAACAACTTATGTTAAAAAAATAACAAAATCCTGTTGCCTTTTGCACAAACGTACCTTATAATGAAGGTAGTGCGATATTATATTGTTTAACATAGGAGGGTATTATGTTAGATCAGACTTACTACGACAAGGCGGATTCTATTATTGAATCCCATGGAGCAAAGCAGTCTTCCCTGATTCCGATTATTCAGGACATTCAGAGTGAATATCGTTATCTTCCACCGGAGCTTTTGGTGTACGTGGCAGATAAGATAGGCATTTCTGAGGCGAAGGCCTACAGTGTAGCGACATTTTATGAGAACTTTTCCTTCGAGCCAAAGGGAAAATATGTCATTAAAGTGTGCGATGGCACCGCTTGCCATGTTAGAAAATCTCTTACAATCTTAGAACGAATCTACCGTGATCTGGGCTTATCCAAAGAAAAATCTACCACAGACGATATGTTATTTACCGTTGAGACTGTTTCCTGTCTCGGCGCATGTGGACTTGCGCCTGTTATTATGGTAAATGATGATGTCTATCCGGCTATGACACCGGATGCAGCTTCAGAACTGTTGGCAAGATTGAGAGAGGAGGCGTAGACATGGCGAAACTGACAAATTACGAAGAATTGAATCAGGTCAAAGAGAATGCAAAAAAAGAGATCGAAAACAGCAAATGCAGAATCTTGATCTGTGCGGGAACGGGATGTCTTGCTGGCGGCTCTGGTAAGATTTATGAGAGAATGTGTGAATTGGTGGCAGAAGATCCCGATGTAGAAGTGCATTTTGGCCCAGAAATTGCCCATGGCGATGGCGAGATCGGAGTAAAGAAGAGCGGATGTCATGGATTTTGCGAGATGGGACCATTGATGCGAATCGAACCGATGGGAATCCTCTATACAAAGGTCAAATTGGAAGATTGTGAAGCTATTTTTGAGCGAACCATCAAAAAAGGCGACGTGATTCGACATTTATTATACAAACAGGACGGAATTGAATATCAGAAACAGGAAGAAATTCCATTTTATAAGAAGCAGACTCGTTTGGTACTGGAAAACTGCGGTCATATTGATGCGGAACATATTGAGGAAGCTATTGCACACGATGCCTATCAGGCATTTGCAAAGGCACTCTTTACTATGACACCGGAGGAAGTTATCAAACAGGTGGATGAATCCAATCTTCGCGGCCGTGGCGGCGGTGGTTTCCAGACTGGTTACAAATGGAGCCAGGTGGCAAGACAGAAAGAGAAGATTCGTTACGTAGTATGTAACGGTGATGAGGGAGATCCTGGTGCATTTATGGACCGAAGTATCATGGAAGGTGACCCTCATAAGATGATAGAAGGTATGATGATCGCCGCTTACGCGGTAGGCGCGCAGGAAGGGTATATCTATGTGCGTGCAGAATATCCGTTGGCTATCAGCCGTCTGAAAAATGCCATTGCCCAGGCGGAAGAGAAGGGACTTTTGGGAGATCATATTCTTGGCACTGATTTCTCCTTCCATCTGCATATTAACAGAGGTGCAGGCGCATTTGTTTGCGGAGAAGGTTCTGCTCTTACTGCATCCATCGAGGGAAATCGTGGTATGCCTCGTGTAAAACCACCTCGTACTGTAGAACAGGGATTATTTGCAAAACCTACAGTCTTAAACAACGTAGAAACCTATGCCAACGTGCCGATGATCATCACCAAAGGTGCGGATTGGTTTAAATCCATCGGACCAGAGAAGAGTCCGGGAACAAAGGCATTTGCCCTCACTGGTACAGTAAATAACACAGGTCTCATCGAAGTTCCGATGGGCACTACTCTCCGAGAGGTTATTTTCGATATTGGTGGCGGCATCAAGGGAGATGGCGAATTTAAGGCAGTGCAGATCGGTGGACCATCCGGTGGATGTCTGATTACACCGCAGCTGGATATCAGTCTGGATTTCGACTCCTTAAAGAAGATGGGAGCGATGATTGGCTCCGGCGGCCTTGTTGTTATGGATAATCATACCTGTATGGTGGAAGTGGCTCGCTTCTTTATGAACTTTACCCAGAACGAAAGCTGTGGAAAATGTGTACCTTGTCGAGAAGGTACCAAGCGTATGCTGGAGATTTTGGAACGAATCGTTGCCGGAAATGGAAATGTAGAAGATTTGGATATCCTGGAAGAACTGGCAACAACCATTACAGAGACTGCTCTTTGCGGACTTGGAAAGAGTGCGGCTCTGCCTGTTATGAGTACATTAAAACTTTTCCGCGAGGAATATATGGAACATGTTGTGGATAAAAAATGCAGATCTCACAACTGTACCTCTCTTCGTCGCTTTATCATCAGTCCGGAACGCTGTAAAGGCTGTTCTAAGTGTGCAAGAAACTGTCCGGTGGGTGCAATCAGCGGCAGAATCAAGGAACCATATGTGATCGATACCAACACCTGTATTAAGTGTGGTGCCTGCGAAAGCGCATGTGCATTTGGTGCGATCTATATTGAAGACTAGGAGGAAAAGTGAAGATGAAATATATTACCATTAATAATCGTAAAGTAGCATTTACCGATGAGAAAAATGTGCTTTCCATTATCCGCAAAGCAGGAATTAATCTTCCTACCTTTTGCTATCATTCCGAACTGTCTACTTATGGAGCCTGCAGAATGTGCGTAGTGGAAGACGACAGAGGAAGAATTTTTGCTTCCTGTTCTGAAACCCCAAGAGATGGTATGGTGATTTACACCAATACACCGAGACTGCAGCATCACAGAAAGATGATTCTGGAGTTGTTGCTGGCATCTCACTGCAAAGACTGTGCAACCTGCCATGTCAATGGACAGTGTACCTTGCAGGAGCTGGCACAACAGCTTGGTGTAAGCTATGTTCGTTTTGAAAATAATAAACCAAAACTTCCAATCGATGAGAGTTCTCCATCCATCGTTATCGATCCAAATAAATGTATCCTTTGTGGCGACTGCGTGCGTACCTGTGAGGAGATTCAGGGAGTCGGCGTTTTGGATTTTGCCTTCCGTGGTTCCAATATGCGAGTGATGCCAGCCTTCAATAAAACTATGGCAGAGACCGCCTGCGTAGGCTGCGGACAGTGTCGTGTGGCATGTCCAACGGGTGCAATTACTATTAAACACAATATCAAACCAATCTGGGAAGCCCTCTATGATCCGAATATCAGAGTGGTAGCACAGATTGCACCAGCAGTGCGAATTGCCATCGGAGATAAATTTGGCATTCCAAAGGGAGAAAATTCCATCGGTAAGCTGGCTGCTGCACTTCGCATGATGGGATTTGATGAAATATATGACACCAATTTTGGAGCAGATCTCACTGTTATTGAGGAAGCCAATGAGCTTTTGGAACGCCTCCAATCTGGCGAAAATCTTCCACTTTTTACTTCTTGCTGTCCAGCATGGGTGAAATTCTGTGAAAATAAGCATCCAAATCTGAGAAAACATATCTCCACCTGCCGTTCTCCACAGCAGATGTTTGGTGCGTTGGTAAAAGAAGATGCTAGAGTAAACAAAAAGGATGACAGAAAGACGTTGATGGTATCCATTATGCCTTGTACTGCCAAAAAAGGCGAAATTCTCCGTCCAGAGCATTTTACAGAGGGAGAACAGGATGTGGATTATGTACTGACTACCAATGAATTATCCCGTATGATTATGGAGGCGGGAATCCAGTTTGCAGAATTAGAACCAGAAGCACTGGATATGCCATTTGGTCTCTCCTCCGGTGCAGCAGCAATCTTTGGCGTAACCGGTGGTGTAACAGAAGCGGTACTCCGTTATGTGGTAAATAGCTCTAAAGCAGAAGATTTGGAGAAAATTGCCTTTACTGGAATCCGTGGCTTAGATGGAGTAAAAGAAGCCAGTGTCATGGTGGGCGACCGAGAAGTGAAGATTGCGGTAGTGCATGGTCTGAAAAATGCAGATGACCTGATGAACCGTATAGAAAGCGGCGAAGTATACTATGATTTCGTGGAAGTCATGGCATGCAAACGAGGCTGTATTGCCGGAGGCGGTCAGCCACTTCCAATCGGACCAAGAACCAAACAGGCTCGCTACGAGGGCATTTATCGAGTAGATAATCAGGCGCAGATCAAGCGTTCCAACGAAAATCCAATTGTAATGTCTCTGTATGAAGGGATGCTGAAAGGAAAAGAGCACAAGCTGCTTCACAATGGACACTAGAAATAAAATTAAGGGGCTGCCAAATGGCAGCCCCAAGTTATTGTAATTTTTATTTTGTCCAGATTTCGATTGTTTTTAATAATTTTTCTTTTTTATTGGTATCTAATTTTAGGATTATGTCGTACAGTTTTCTGTCTAGTGCAGTTTCAGAATATTCTGGTTCTAATTCGCCTACGAGAGAATCTAAGGAACATCCCACAAGGCGAGCATAATAAGTTAGAATACGAAGAGACATAGCAGTGCGGTTATTTTCAACGTTGCTAATATAGCCCGGGGTGACACCCAAGGATTCGGCAACTTGATTTTGAGTCAAACCAGCTTGTAATCGTAGACTTTT
>CAYLUV010000025.1:0-12729 GCA_964386955.1 uncultured Lachnospiraceae bacterium | reverse complement strand
CTCCAACTGTTCCTCTCCAAAACGGAATAAGATCTGGTTGATTTCATAGATATCCTGGATGTTTTGGGACTGACAGTAGGCGAGGATTTGCTCTTTTTTGTTTTCTTGGTTTTTAAGGTGATTTTTTACCGCACTGTAGAGGTTTCCTGGCAGCATAATCCCAGCTAAGTTTGGAACTACTAGGAAGATGGTGACATCTGGATGTTTTGCTAGAAATTCTCGGATACATGAGAATGCCATCTGCTGTGTCAACTTTTTTGGGTAACCCAGATGATCTGTTGCGATAATTGGGAGAGCAACAGAGTGATATTGGTGTTCTGCTACCAGGCGGAATACCTTTTCGTAGCAGGTTTGCAGGAGCTGCTCCTCCTGATAGAGTCCGCCGTGCCAGATGGGTGCGGAAGTGTGGATGATGTGCTGGGCCTGAAGACGAGGTGTAGAATCGAGCTTTGCCTCTCCTGGGGTGATGGTACCTACGGCTTCCCGGGATGCAATCAGTTCTTGACCGCTTTTTTTGTAGATCATGGGATTAAAATTGAAGAGGATGATGGGCTGTTGTGTATATGCGTATACGATTGCCTCTGCCTCTACGGCTGTAAGTTCAGATTTTATTATTTTTAATGGCATTGTGAGGATGCTCCTTTCCTTCTAATGTTTGTCTTATAGTATAACATGAGAAAGTCTATCTTGCCAAAAATATAGCAAAAAGATATAATATTTCCAATAGTGCCTTGCAGGAGAAGTCGGGCATTTTTTTGTCTAAAAAAGTAAGATGGATGGCGCAAGGCGATATAAGGGGTTAAAGCAGATGAAGAAAATGCAAGACAACAATTTTGATGAAGTGACCATACACAGTGTGGACACCTGGACAAAGTATATAGATGAGCATATTTTGGAGAATCCTACGGTACAGAGTTTGGCGAAGGAATTTTGTTATTCCCCTACCCATTTTCGGCACATTTTTCGGCTGTACTATGATATTCCAGTGGCAGATTATATAAGGAAGAGAAAGCTGCAGATGGCGGCGGAAGAATTGAAAAACGGGGCAAAGCTGGTGGATATTGTGGCGAAATACGGATTTACTTCCGCGGGATTTACCAGAGCCTTTCAAAAGGAGTTTAATGTGACACCTACGGCTTACCGAAAGGCAACTTTTGAGGTGCTGGATTTGCAGCAATATTATTCTGAATATAAAGATTATTTGAAGATTTCTATTGTGAAGGTGCGGGAACTTAAAATGATAGGAAAGTCTGTTTTACAGGGAAAAGGGGAAGATGCGGATATTCCGGCGCAGGTGGATTACTACTTGAAAAATGAATTTCCGGTGTCCGAGAATACTCGTTTCGTGCACAACCGAGAACGTCGGGAAGATAAGATTGCCATGTGGTACAATGACGATGATCTGGTGAATGTGGAGTATGTGCTGGGCCCGGTGGTAGATAACTTTGATCAGGTGGAGGAAGGAAGTTATCCTATTACCTTGGCGGCAGGGCAGTATGCCATCTTTGAGACAGAGAAGGAGTCGGATATGGAGAATCTGCCGGATACGATTCGTATGTTTTCCCGTTGTGTTCTCTATGGCTGGATTAAGGAGAATATGGATCGGGTGGACTTGCTGAAATATACCTTTGAGCGCTATATTGATAAAAAGGTGTATTTGTATGTTCCATTGAAGGATGAAAAATAAAAGTTCGCCACTTTGTATAACAAAGATGTCAAATTAAGGTCTGTTGGTATAAGAAAATAAAAACGAGCAGTGGTATGCTAGAAACAGCGTATTATTGCTCGTTTTTTTATTACAAAAATATATAGAAGGAGAAGAAATCATGAAGGATACTTTTTCAACTTACCATCCCTTTTTGAACCTGATGTATTTCCTGGGGGTGCTGGGAATCACCATGTTTGTGACGCATCCGGTACTTTTAGGGATTTCTTTTGTTACGGCGGTGGTATATTCCTGCCTGCTCAAAGGAATTGGAAGAACCATCAAATTTAATCTGGTTTTCGCCATTCCATCCATGGTGATTGTGGCGCTGATCAATCCACTGTTTAACCACTACGGTGTGACGGTGATTGGTTATTTACATAATGGCAACCCATTTACTTTGGAGAGTTGTGTTTATGGTGTTGTGATGGCGGGGATGCTTGCCAGTACCTTACTTTGGTTTAGCTGTTATACCGAAGTGATGACCACGGACAAATTTGTGTATCTCTTTGGAAAAGTAATTCCGGCCATGTCGTTGGTGCTTTCTATGACCCTTCGATTTGTGCCCCGGTTTGTAAAGGAGCTTACCGTGATTTCCGATGGACAAAAATGTATTGGAAGAAGTACTTCCAACGGTTCTGTGGTGAAAAAGGTAAAACATGGTATTACGATTTTTTCTATTTTGATTACATGGGCACTGGAAAATGCCATCGAGACGGCAGATTCCATGAAATGCAGAGGATACGGTGAGAAAGGAAGAACGGCCTTTTCCCTCTATCGTTTTGATGGTAGAGATCGAATCTGTCTTATTTTTATGGTGCTGTCCTTTGGACTGGTGCTTGTGGGTGCATCTCAGGGATATGCATATGCTAGCTATAATCCTAAAATTGCAGTGGTAGGTATCCCGCTGAATCCGGGAAGTTTGCTGGTGTTTGGCGCCTATTTGGTTTTTTGTCTGATGCCTGTTGCCATGGAGATTTGGGATCGACAGATGTGGAAGCTGCGAAGAAAAAATATTGAAAAATCAACGGTAGGAGGATTCCGTTTATGGGAAGTTTAGATACATTGTTGGAAGTGCGGGATTTGTGCTTTGCTTATCCAAATGAGGAGAAGAGAGCCATCAATCATATGTCCCTCACGGTAAAAGAGGGCGAATTTATTGTGCTTTGTGGAAAAAGTGGTTGCGGAAAGAGTACATTTCTTTCTCATTTGAAGACACCGCTGACACCCCATGGCAAGAGAAAAGGGGAGATTTTATTTAAGGGACAGCCAATTCAGGAGATGTCCAATAGAGAACAGAGTCATCGTATCGGTTTTGTACTGCAAAATCCAGACAACCAGATCGTGACAGAGAAGGTTTGGCATGAACTTGCTTTTGGATTGGAGAGTCTTGGAGTGCCAAACAGCGAGATTCGCATTCGTGTGGCGGAGATGGCAAGCTATTTTGGGATTCAGGGATGGTTCTACAAGAATGTAAATGAGCTGTCCGGTGGACAAAAACAGTTGCTAAACCTGGCTTCCATTATGGCCATGCATCCAGATGTATTGATTTTGGATGAGCCGACTTCTCAGCTCGACCCTATCGCAGCCTCTGATTTTTTGGAGACAGTAAAGAAAATCAATCGGGATATGGGAACCACCATTCTTTTGACAGAACATCGTTTGGAAGATGTATTTCCGGCAGCAGACCGGGTGATCGTTATGGACGAAGGGGAAGTTCTGGCAGAGGGAGATCCATCTTACATAGGAAAAGTATTGAAAGAGAAAAATCACCAGATGTTTTTGGCGATGCCGGTGCCGATGCAGATTTATTCCAAAGTGGAATCCGACGATGACTGTCCGATTACCGTAAGAGATGGCCGTCAGTGGCTAGATCACATTTGTACGGAAAAGGGCGTCGAACCAGTGCACCGGGATATGGTGATTGAAGGAAGCAAAAATAGAGAGAAGAAAAAAGAAGAAAAAAAGGTATTGCTAGAGTGCAAGGATCTTTGGTTCCGCTATGAAAAGGATACACCGGACGTGGTAAAGGGCTTAAATATGAAGATTTACGAAGGGGAATTTTATTGCCTTTTAGGGGGAAATGGAACGGGAAAATCCACGACCTTATCTCTGATTAGCCGACTGAGAAAGCCTTACCGCGGAAAGGTATTGTTAAATGGCAAAGATATTCGAAGATATGCGGAACGAGAGCTGTTCCGAGGCTACCTTGGAGTACTGCCGCAAAATCCGGAGACACTTTTTGTGAAAAAGACCGTGGAGCTGGAGCTTTTTGAGATGATTGGCGGTCCAAAGGACAAGCGGGACGAAGAATATGATATCGAGATGGATAAAAAGGAAGCCATCGAAGGTATCATTAAAGTTTGTCATCTGGAAGGTTTGTTACATCGCCATCCTTATGATCTTTCCGGCGGAGAAAAACAGCGTTTGGCATTGGCAAAAATCCTTCTTCTGCGTCCGAAACTGTTGTTGATGGATGAGCCGACGAAAGGTTTGGATAGCTATTTTAAGGAGGAATTTGCAGAGATTATTCGTCTGCTCTTGGAGCAGGGTGTGACCATTTTCATGATTTCTCATGATATTGAATTTTGTGCCAAGTATGGGGATCGATGTGGATTGTTCTTTGACGGCAGCATTGCAGCTTCTGGTACACCGGTGGAATTTTTTGCAGGAAACAACTTCTATACAACGGCGGCCAACCGTATGGCAAGAAAATATGTGCCTGAGGCAGTAACCGGAAAGGATGTGGTGGAATGGCTAAAGACCCTTTAGAAAATAAGAATACAGAAAGCTTAGATTTCCTCCATCGTTTTTATGAATCTCCGCAGGTGACCTATGATACAGTGGGAGAGAAGATTGCAAAGACCTTGTTTCCAAATCGTAAGCTAGTGCAGATTGCCGCGGATCTAAAAGGGGAAGGAAAAGCGGGGGATGTGATCCTTACGAGCGAGAGGGAAAAGAATATTTCAGAAGACGGGGAGTATGTGGATGATATATTTGATGTGGATACGGATGAATACCTTTCCACAGAGCGACGGAAGCTGACAAAGCGTACCTGGATGAGTGTTTTTATGCTTTTTGTGGCCATTCCGATTATTGCGTTGACGGGATATTATTTGGTGGATTCGGATACCAACGCCATTGGAATCTGGATGCAACAGGTGTTTGGCAGCCGAAAATACTATTTTATCAGTTTGGTAATTGTGATTTGCGCCCTGGTTCCGTTTTTTATGGTATTTGAAGGGCGAAAACCCCAGGCCAGAGAGCTCATTGTGTTGGCTACCTTGGCAGCCATCGCTACAGCGGGAAGAGGAGCTTTCTTTATGATTCCGCATTTTAAACCTATGGTGGCCATTGTTATTATCAGTGGTATTTCCTTTGGGGCGGAATCAGGATTTTTGGTGGGGGCAGTCACTATGATTGTCAGTAACTTTCTCTTTGGACAGGGTCCCTGGACTCCATGGCAGATGCTGACCCTTGGCTTGATTGGCTTTTTGTCCGGTATCCTTCATAGGGTAGGTCTTCTTCCGGTGAAGAGACTTTCACTTTGTATTTACGGCTTTTTAGTGACGATTTTTATTTACGGCGGTATTATGAATCCGGCTTCTGTCGTGATGAGTGTCTATGAGATTACATGGGAGTCCATTTTGGCGGCCTATATCTCCGGTATTCCGGTGGATTTGGTTCACGCCTCCTCTACTTTTATCTTTTTATGGGTAGGAGCGAAACCTCTTATTGAAAAATTACAAAGAATTAAGGTAAAATATGGGTTACTATGATATGATAGAGGGTAGATAGAATCGGAGGTACAGTTATGGCAAGGATACCAAAATGCAGATCAATGAATTTTTCTGTGTACGACGGCATGTTAGACAGATATAAGGACAGCGATGATTTGAGACAATCCTATGAAAAAGGCGGTTTAAACGGTCTGGAAGTGATTCGTTCCGGGGAATCTGATCAGGGAAAGATTCTGCCGGAGATGGTAAATGGTGTGCATCTCTATTTTCACATTTTCTGGATGGATTGGTGGAAAGGCGATAAGGCACGTTTGGACGAAGAATTTGACTCCAGAGAGCAGTGGATTGAATACTTTGGAAGCGAAGATGGCTCTGCCTACATCGATGCGCTGCGGGCGGATTTTGACTACGCAGAGAAGATGGGGGCCAAATATGTGGTGTTCCATGTGGCGGAGGTGACGCTGCGAGAGAGCTATGTGTATCAGTACAAATACACCGATGAGGAAGTTATCGACACAGCTATCGACATTATCAATACGGCACTGGATGGAAGAGAATATTCCTTTGATTTTCTGATGGAAAATCTCTGGTGGAGTGGTCTTACTATGAAAGATCCGGCTCTTACCAAACGTCTCCTGGACGGGGTACACTATGAAAAGAAGGGAATTCTTCTGGATACAGGACATTATATGAATACCAACAGTGACCTTACCACTGCAGAGGAAGCGGTAGCTTATCTTCATGAGATGTTGGATCGCCACGAGGAGGCGGGATTACTGCCTTATTTTAAGGGTGTTCACTGTCAGATGTCCTTGAGTGGGGATTATGTGAGAAAGCAGAAGGCGGAATGGAAAGAAGATCCGTTGAACTTCGATGAGATTCCATTTTATGAGCTGTTCCGTCTAGCATACAATCACGCCTGCGACATTGACCTTCACCTTCCATTTGTGGGAGAGGGTGTGAAGGAATTGATGGAACGCATTGATCCGGATTATATTACCTTTGAATTCCAACCACCAACCAGGGAGGAATACGAGGCACAGATCGAAGCCCAGGGAAGATGTCTGGGATATATTCAGTAACCTTTTGGAAAGCACAAAAGGAGTCAGTCATGGACTGGCTTCTTTTTTTCTAGCAATTCTCTTTAAGTGATGGTATAATCGTTACATATGTAAGGAGAAAAAGACATGAATAAAGATAAGAAAGCCATTGGCCAGCAGATTGACCAGTACCTTCGGATTCCTCTTTATTTGTCCTTGCTGCTTTTGGTGGCAACGGTGACTCTTTTGTGCTTTGATAAAAAAGCCGGGATGACACTGGGGGGTGTAACGGTACTCTACACAGTTTTTGCATTTGCAGTGTACTGGAAGGCAGGACCGGGAATTACCAGCAATCTGGTGGGTTATATTTTTGAACAGGGACAGATACAAAAGCACCTGTTAAAAGAACTTTCCATTCCATATGTGTTGGTGGACTGGGAAGGAAAGATTTTGTGGGCAAATGAAGAATTTCACGAGCTGACAGACAAAGATATGGGAAATCGAAAGAGTATTTCGCAGATTTTTCCGGAGCTGACCAGGGATGTATTTCCGAGAGGGGAAGACAGGGTCAATGTGATGGTGGAATACAAGGCGGGCAATTACCGGGTGGAACTGAAGGAATTGGTGGTAAATGAGTTGGTGGATGAACACCACGGAGCCGCTGGTTTTATGGATAACACCATGACAGCCCTCTATTTTTATGATGAGACAGCACTGATTGCCTACAAGGAAGAGTGCGAGAATCAGAAGATGATCACTGGTTTGATCTATATCGATAACTACGAAGAGGTGTTGGAGTCCATCGAAGAGGTAAGACGACCTTTGATGGTTGCTTTAGTAGAGCGAAAGATCACCAAATATATGCAAAATGTAGATGCCATCGTAAAAAAGATGGAGAAAGACAAGTATATTATCGTTTTCCAGAACAAGTATCTGGGGAAATTGCAGGATACGAAATTTTCTATTCTGGATGAAGTTCGTTCCATCAACGTGGGAAATGAACTTTCCGTTACTTTGATATGGGAAATCGAAAGAGTATTTCGCAGATTTTTCCGGAGCTGACCAGGGATGTATTTCCGAGAGGGGAAGACAGGGTCAATGTGATGGTGGAATACAAGGCGGGCAATTACCGGGTGGAACTGAAGGAATTGGTGGTAAATGAGTTGGTGGATGAACACCACGGAGCCGCTGGTTTTATGGATAACACCATGACAGCCCTCTATTTTTATGATGAGACAGCACTGATTGCCTACAAGGAAGAGTGCGAGAATCAGAAGATGATCACTGGTTTGATCTATATCGATAACTACGAAGAGGTGTTGGAGTCCATCGAAGAGGTAAGACGACCTTTGATGGTTGCTTTAGTAGAGCGAAAGATCACCAAATATATGCAAAATGTAGATGCCATCGTAAAAAAGATGGAGAAAGACAAGTATATTATCGTTTTCCAGAACAAGTATCTGGGGAAATTGCAGGATACGAAATTTTCTATTCTGGATGAAGTTCGTTCCATCAACGTGGGAAATGAACTTTCCGTTACTTTGAGTATCGGTATTGGATGCGGCGGCGGAACCTATGCGGAATCCTACGAGTATGCCCGGGTTGCCATGGATTTGGCTCTGGGTCGTGGAGGCGATCAGGCAGTAGTAAAAGAAGGGGAACAGATTTCCTACTACGGCGGAAAGAGCCAGCAAGTGGAAAAGACTACCCGCGTAAAGGCGCGTGTAAAGGCCCATGCCCTGCGAGAGATTATGCTGTCCAAAGACCGTGTTTTTGTCATGGGACATAAAAATCCAGATGCAGATTCTCTAGGTGCGGCCATCGGTATTTATCGATTGGCAAAGACCTTGGACAAACAGGCCCACATTGTGATTAATGAAGTGACAAGCGCTATCAAACCGGTGCGGGATACTTTGAATGACTCCACCGTGTATGGCAATGACATGTTTATTAACAATGAACAGGCCATCAACCTAAAGGATGCAGGTACCATGCTGGTGGTTGTAGATGTAAATAGGCCAGATATGACGGAATGTCCAGATTTACTAAAATATGTACATCCTATCGTCGTACTGGATCATCACAGACAGACGGCGGATACCATCAAAAATCCGGTGTTATCCTATATTGAGCCATATGCATCTTCGGCTTCTGAGATGGTGACGGAGATTTTACAGTATATTGTAGATAAGCCAAAGCTGAAAGCAGCGGAGGCAGATGCCCTCTATTCCGGTATGTTGGTGGATACAGACAATTTTGTATCGAAGACCGGAGTGCGTACCTTTGAGGCGGCGGCATATCTTCGTCGAAGCGGTGCAGATGTGACGAGAGTAAGAAAGATGTTTCGTCAGGATATGCGAAGTTATCAGTTTAAGGCGGAGATTGTGCAAAGAGCCCAGATGTACATGGAAGATTTTGCTATTGCTATCTGTCCAAGTGAGGGGGCAGAGAATCCAACGGTGCTTGGGGCACAGGTTGCCAATGAGCTTTTGGATATTCAAGGAATTCGGGCGTCATTTGTATTTACGGAACGAACGGATTATATCTACGTCAGTGCCAGATCCCTTGACAATCTGAATGTACAGGTTATCATGGAAAAGTTGGGAGGCGGCGGTCACATGAATATGGCGGCGGCACAGCTTCGAGACTGCAATATGGTAGAGGCAGTGGATACATTAAAGACATTATTACAGACTATGCGTGAGGAAGGAGACATATAGAATGAAGGTTATTTTATTAGAAGATGTAAAAGCATTAGGAAAAAAAGGACAGTTAGTTGAGGTAAATGATGGTTATGCTCGCAACTTTATCTTAAAGAAAAAACTTGGGATTGAGGCAACCAACAAGAACTTAAACGATTTAAAATTACAGAAAGCCCATGCAGATAAAGTGGCTCAGGAACAGTTAGAGGCGGCACAGGCATTGGCGAAGGATTTGGAGGAGAAGGTAGTTACTTGCACCATGAAAGTGGGAGAAGGCGGAAAGACCTTCGGTTCTGTATCCACAAAAGAAGTGGCTCAGGCAGTGAAGGAACAGCTTGGCTTAGATTTAGACAAAAAGAAGATGGTTCTGGATGAAGCCATCAAGACACTGGGCACTCACAATGTAAAATTAAAATTACATCCAAAGGTAACAGGAACATTAAAAGTGAAAGTAGTGGAGAAATAATAGGCGATGGATGAGGCGTTTATAAAGAAAATACAGCCCAATAACATAGAAGCCGAGAAATCTGTGATTGGTTCTATGATCATGGATCGAGATGCCATTGTAGAGGCCGCAGATATGCTGACGCGAGCCGATTTTTATCAGGCGCAGTATGGTGTTCTCTTTGAAGCCATGGTGGAACTGTATCAGGAGGGAAAACCCGTCGATCTGGTTACCTTACAGAATAAACTGAAGGAAAAACAGGTGCCGGAGACCTTGATGAGTCTGGATTTTATCCGAGATATTGTGGAGAGTGTTCCAACTTCCGCCAATGCAGCGCAGTATGCGGCCATTGTTCGGGATAAGGCAACTTTAAGAAGACTCATTAAGACTACAGAGGATATCGCCTCCGATTGCTACCTTGGCAAAGAAGATACAGAGGTGATCTTGGAAAAGACGGAGAAGAGCATTTTCCAGCTTTTGCAAAATCACAGTGGTACCAAGGATTTTGTACCGATTCGAGAGATTGTATTAAATTCCTTAGATGCCATCGAGGAGGCAGCAAAGAACAAGGGAAATGTAACGGGTATTCCTACAGGATTTTTGGATTTGGATTACAAGCTGACAGGACTGCATCCTTCTGAACTTATTCTGGTGGCGGCCCGTCCTGCTATGGGTAAGACGGCCTTTGTATTGAATATTGCCCAGCATGTGGCTTTTAAAAATGATTACCATGTGGCGATTTTCAGTTTGGAAATGTCAAAGGAACAGTTAGTTACCCGTCTGATGTCCATGGAATCTATGGTAGATTCCCAGTTGATTCGTACCGGTAACCTGAAAGATACAGAGTGGGAGAAATTGATGGAAAGTGCCGGTGTGATCGGTAATTCCAATCTGATGATTGACGATACGCCGGGTATCACCATTGCGGAACTTCGCTCCAAATGCCGAAAATATAAGCAGAGCATGGGACTTGATTTGATTATCATCGACTACTTACAGTTGATGTCTGGCAGCAGCAAACGAAGCAGCGAGTCCAGACAGCAGGAGATTTCCGAGATTTCCCGTTCCTTAAAGGCTCTTGCCAGAGAGTGCGATGTGCCAATCATTGCTCTTTCTCAGCTTTCCCGTGCGGTGGAAGCAAGACAGGATCATCGCCCGATGCTTTCTGACCTTCGTGAATCCGGTGCTATC
Organism: uncultured Lachnospiraceae bacterium; assembly: GCA_964386955.1. Taxonomy (GTDB): domain Bacteria; phylum Bacillota; class Clostridia; order Lachnospirales; family Lachnospiraceae; genus SIG292. The sequence goes on along the minus strand of CAYLUV010000025.1, from coordinate 1,906 downwards.
GAGCAGGATGCGGATGTGGTTATGTTTCTCTATCGTGATGAATATTATAACCCGGATACGGAGAAAAAGAATCTGGCGGAAGTTATTGTGGCAAAACAGCGTAGTGGTTCCACGGGAACCATCGAGCTTGTGTGGCTGGGACAGTATACGAAATTTGCCAACAAGGAGCGTATTTCAAGAGAATAAGAGAGAATTTAGAGGACGATATGCATTGTCCTCTTTTTTTTGCTTTCATATAATAGTGGTAGGGAGGGTTGATGGAAGACTGAAAAAGACCGGAAATTTGCCCGGAATACAGTCCTTTGCGACACCCCAATGGAAGAGGAAAGGGGCGGAATATTGAAGGAAAAGCGTTATTTCATATCGGATGCTGCAAAAGAGTTGGAGGTAGAGTCTCATGTACTTCGGTATTGGGAAAAAGAGTTAAATCTGGAGATTCCAAAAAATGAGATGGGCCATAGATACTATCGGGAAGAAGAGATGGAAATGCTAAAATGCGTAAAGGAGTTAAAGGCCAGAGGATTTCACCTAAAGACCATACGGCATATTTTGACGGAACTACAGATGGGAGAGGGACAAGCAGTGGACACCCTCCGCTCCATCCAAAAGGAGGAGCTGGAAGAGGAACAGTATGAAAAACAACAGGAAAAGCTGGAACAGGAAAAGAATTCTGCAGCGGATTACGAAGAGCGAAAGGAAAATGTCATTCCGATTCGCACCGATACATACCCGGCACATTCCAAAATGCAGGAACAAAAGCTTCTGGAATTTGAGGATATTATGAGAAGGATTGTAGGACATGCTATGAAGGAAAATTCTCATATTCTTGGGGAAGAGATTGGAGAGCAGGTGACAGAAAAAGTAGTAAAAGAGATGGACTACCTGATGCGTTTGCAGGAAGAGCGGGAGGAAAAGCATTTTCAGAGTTTGGATAACATGATTCGCCAGACACAGCGAAGTAAAAAAGAGGCAGCAGCAATGAAAATGACGGTAAAACCGGTAAAGAGAAAGCGAAAGAGTGCGTTTTTTAAGAAGAGAAAAAGAAGAACCATTTAGGAAAGAAACATGCGGGATGAAAAAGTTCTCCATGGAAGAAAAAAATTAATATCATAAAAAAGAGAAAAGGGGGCTTCGGCGATTACATAAAAATGATTACGCCGAGACCCCCTTTTCTTGGAATACGTTTTAAGAAAGTGTCAAACAGTGTAAATATCGCGATACAAAGTTTGAACCATACCTTAAAAATTATTCAGCAGAGATAGCTCCTACTGGACATCCATCTGCACAAGATCCACAATCTAAACATGTATCTGGATTGATTTCGTATTTGCCGTCTCCTTCAGCGATAGCGCCTGCTGGACATGTTCCTTCACAAGCTCCACACATGATACATTCATCAGAAATTACGTATGCCATATTTGTACCCTCCTTAGATTAATTAAAAAAATCCAGGCCGGAAAAAACCCCACCGGCCGTTAATTTATTCTATAACAATTTAGAATGTATGGCAAGCACAAAAATTAAAACAAAGGGCTAGTATTTTAACAATTCTAGTGCTATAATTGTTAGGAGTATGCGAAAAAGGCGAATACAGACGCCCGAAGGATACGAGGAAAAATCTCGGCGGATGCCGTATTTTTTTGTGTCCGGGAAATATTTGGAAGTACTAGTAACTGTCAGCGAAGGCTGGCGTGATGTGAAAGAATGAAGGAGAAAAAGAATGAAACAGTTTACTATGGAACTGGCAGGCCGACCACTGGTTGTTGAAATTGGTCGTGTAGCTGCTCAGGCAAACGGTGCAGCATTTATGCACTATGGCGACACTGTTGTATTATCTACAGCAACAGCTTCTGAAAAACCAAGAGAAGGAATCGATTTCTTCCCTTTAAGTGTAGAATATGAAGAA
>CAYLUV010000024.1:0-17864 GCA_964386955.1 uncultured Lachnospiraceae bacterium | reverse complement strand
GGCCTTTATTTCCCATTATTTCCATTCGCTCATTGTACAGTGGATAACTGCCAAACAATACTTCGGCATTTGATGGTGCTGTTGTCAAATACTTTTTCTGACTGTCCATATCGAATATCACCAGATTTAATATAGTTCCACATTCATTTCGAACAATTCCAATTATTTTTTCATTTAAGACTCCTTTACATCTTGATTGTGATTTAGTACGTATCCATAGGTTGTCTTATTTCCGTGTCCCGGATACAAGGGTGTTTCTTTTGCATAGCCAAGTGTTCTAAATTTCTTTACAGAAGCAAGCATATCTTGGTTGCTTCCGGTAGGTCGATAGGTTGGACCAGCAATATCTTTTAAGATGGTATCTCCAGTAAAAAGTAGCTTCTCATCTGAGAAGTAATACATAGCAGAGCCTTTTGTGTGCCCTGGTGTATGAATTACTTGAATATGATATCCGCCGATGTCCAGTTCATCTTTGGTTATGGCCTTTACTTTGGACTGTAAAACAAGTTGGAAGCCATTCGTAACGGAACAGTTCAAATGGGGAATTGTTAGAAAATCCCAATCTTCTTCATAAATATAGACCGGTGCTTCTGGGAAATCTGCTTTTAATGAATCCAGACCATAGATATGATCCCAGTGTCCATGTGTCAACAGAATCCCATCCAAGCCGCCAACCTTTATAAGATAATTTCTTATTCCGGAATCATAATATCCCGGATCGATTAATATCGTTCCTTTCTCAGAATGCACAACATATACATTGCCGGAAAACTGATAGAAACTATGGAATGTCTTTACCATTGTGCTCATTTCGTCTCTTTTCTTCATTATTTTTTCAATTCAGTCTTATATAAATGTACAAAGAATAGGATGCTTACTGTCAATGATACGGCTTCTGCAATAGGAAAAGCCCACCATACCATGCCGACGTCATTGGTTACTGTAGCCAACAACCATGCTACAGGTACCAGAACTACCAACTGACGCATCAGGGACATAATGAGACTGTAATTGCCTCGTCCGATGGCTTGATACATATTGGAAGATACCAATCCCAAAGCCGCCAGAGGAAAACAGAGACAGATAATGCGCAGTGCTGGAATGCCAACCTGTAAAAGTTCCGCTGTTGGATTGAAAAATCCGAGAAGTTGTCCAGGAAACAGCATAAATGCAAACACGCCTATCATCATAATGGCAAAGGCAATACCACAGCCCTGATAAAAAGATTGGAGCAGTCTTTTTTTCTTCTTAGCACCGTAGTTATATCCCATAATTGGCATCAATCCTTGGTTTAGGCCTAAAACTGGCATGAATACAAAAGATCGTAGTTTGAAATATAAACCGAATACGGTGTATGCTGCAGTGGAGAATGTTGCTAGGATGGCATTGATTGCCATATTCATAACGGTGCTGATGGCCTGCATAACGATAGCGGGAATACCTACAGCATAAATATCCTTCACAATGCTGCCCTGGAAGTGGAAGCCTTTGAAAGGAATTTTAATGGATGGATGTCTTGCGACTACGACAATAGCCAGTACCATAGAAAGAATCTGTCCACCTACGGTAGCAACAGCTGCACCGGTAACACCCATTGCAGGAAGTCCGAACCAACCAAAAATGAGAATCGGATCCACCACGATATTGATTAAGGCTCCAACCAACTGAAATATCATAGGCCAAAACATATTTCCAGTAGCCTGCATGATTTTTTCCAGCATGGTTACGACAAACTGTCCAAAAGAGAACACACAACAAATGGAAAGATATTGATTGCCCATACGGATAATATCTGGATCGGACTCAAACATTTGAAAGAAAGGAGTCGTGAAAAACAATCCAAAGACGGCAAAAACAAGCCAAGTAACAATACTTAACATCACCCCATGGCTTGCAGCAGATTCTGCTTCTTTTTTACGTCCTTCTCCCAGTCGTCGTGAAATTAAAGATGTTACACCGGCTGCCGTTCCAACGGCAAAGGCAATCAGCAGATTCTGAATAGGGTAAGCCAGAGACAGTGCCGACACCGCTTTCTCGCTGACTTGTGCTACAAAGTAACTGTCCACAATGTTGTAAAGTGCCTGAATTAGCATAGAAAACATAGCAGGCAGTGACATGGATAGAATCAAGGGGAACATCTTGGCATTTCCCATACGGTTTTCTTCTTGTGTTTTTACTGGCATGTTATTTATCCTCACTTTCTATCTTCAAAAGTTTTTGAAGCAACTTTTGTAATTCTTTTTTTTCTTGCTCTGACAAATTTTCAAAACAAATTATATGTAGGAAACTACCTTTTGTCAATAAGATGGGAGGGGGAGGTGCGTTTTTCTGCTGTCCTTTTTATATCCCATCTGTTATGATATTTTATAAGAGCAGCAAACGAAGGTTGTAAAAGTAAAGGTACAATCAAAGGAAAAATGTTTTAAAGCGTGACAGGGGAGGTATTTATTATGAAGAAGAATAGAAAATTAAAAGATACTATTGTAGCTGATATGTGGATTATTGTAGGGTGTATAATGCTTATGATAGTTGCATCATATTATATGGATGAAAATGATGAAAAAAAAGAAAAACAGTATGTAACAAAACAACACACAGAAAGTCAGTATACATGGAAACAGCAAGAAAAAGAACAATACACGGCGGAGGAGAAAGATACAATCCAAGACGAGGATGAATACGAAGGAATGGATGACGAGGATGAATACGAACGAACGGATGACATGGATGACGAGGAGGATGAGGACGAAGAAGATATAGAAGAGGAAGAAGACACTACCGAAAAATTCGTTGGATATGTATTGTGGGGAGATATTACGGATGAGGAGGAAGATAAGTCAACCTCAAGTACAAAGAAACCAAGCAGTTCCAACAAGACACACAAATATGATCCTTATGATGTATATGATTACGATGATCCAGATGATTTTGCAGAGGAATGGGCAGAGGAGTTTGGAGATGGCAGTTATGATGACGGTTACGACGATGCCTATGATTATTGGGAAGATGAAATGGATGATTAGATTGTTAAAAACAGAAATATATTCTTGAATATATAAAATAAGCACAAGCCAAGAATGACTGGTTTCCGTATTTCTTGGCTTGTTTTTTGTTTTTTAGAGATATTTTCCAACAAAATGTTCGCTTATTTTACATGCATTAAAGATAAGAAATTCTTTAAAACTGGATTTTTGGAATTGTTTTTATAAAAGATTCCGTAGGATAAGGAGTAATCTAGATCCAATGGGACGTATGACAAGGAAGCATCCGTAGATGGCATTTCAGGGAAGATTCCAATGCCGTATCCAGCCTTAATAAGCGTCATCATTGCCTGCAAATTTTCGGAATAGTAAGTTCGGTTCAGAGGAAATTGCCGGCTGATCATATTTTGTATATTGGCAACTTGGGGAGGAATTTCGTGAGAGTTACAAATGACGATGTTCTCAGAGTGCAGCTCTTCTTTGGATAATTCTTCCCGATGCGACAGGGGATGATTCTTTGGCAATACACAGCAAATAGGGATCTGTGCCAGTTCATAGTAAACAAAGTTTTCACGCAGGGGGATATCATTTTGAAAGCAAAAGAGAATATCGATTTCATCGTGAATAAACATATTTAAAAGTAACCGGGAAGGGACGATGTGGAGGCGTGGGCGAACCGTTGGCAATTCCTTTCTGCACTGCTGCAGAAGATGAACAAGCATAGAGGTCTCTAATTCATTGGTATATCCTATGGAGATTGGCTGTACGTTATCTCCCGAGTGATGTTGTATTTTTTTGGTCGCTAACTGCAATCTGGCTAGTATTTCTTTGGCATCGTTGTAGAAAATGACTCCAGAAGGAGTTAAACTGACATTTTTCGTTGTGCGATGCAATAATTTGGTGTTTAGTTCTTCTTCCAAGGAACGAATCTGTCTGGAAACGGCAGATGTGGTTACGTTGAGGGTCTCTGCAGCTCTGGCAAAGTTAAGATTTTCTGCCACTTGGATAAAACTTTCTAGTTGTTGTGTGTTCATAGTGTTACCTCACATTGTTGCGTTTTCGGCAATAATATTACCATTTATTCACTTCACTTTCAAGTGCAAAAGTGTTTTAATACAAAGATATTGAAAAAAAGGTTAAGAAAGGAGTAACAATGTTTAAAATATTAAAAAAATTAACGTGGCGCGATTGGTGCTGCGTACTAGTTTGTATCGCTTTTATTGTGGCACAGGTATGGTTGGATATGACAATGCCAGAATATATGAGCAAGATTACCGTGTTGGTAGAAACCCCTGCCAGCGAAATGAGTGAGGTCTGGAAAGCCGGAGGCATGATGTTGCTTTGTGCGTTGGGAAGTCTTGTTGCATCTGTAATTACGGCAATTTTCTCAGCAAGAATAGGAAGCAACTTAGCAAGTACATTGAGAAGCTGTATGTTTAATAAGGTACAGAGTTTTTCAATGGAAGAAATCGGAAGATTTTCTACAGCAAGTTTGATTACACGTTCTACAAATGATATTCAGCAGGTACTGATGTTTATCGTTATGGGTCTGCAGATGCTGATCAAAGCACCTATTACAGCTGCATGGGCAATTTATAAAATTGCAGATAAACAGTGGCAGTGGACCATGTCTGTTGCGATTGCAGTTGTCATTTTATTTGCAGTTGTGGGAATTTGTATTGCATTGACTATGCCGAAATTTCGCAAAGTACAGCAGCTTACCGATGATATTAACCGTGTTACGCGTGAAAATCTGAATGGTTTGCGCGTGGTTCGTGCTTACAATGCAGAGGGATATCAGGAAGATAAATTTGAAAATGCCAATGATGCACTGGCAAGAACGCAGTTATTTACACAGAGAACAATGGCATTTATGATGCCATCCATGCAGCTTGTGATGAGTGGACTTTCTTTGGCAGTATACTGGATTGGTGCATATTTGATGACAAGAGTGACAGCAGTGGAGGGAAGAATTGGAATGTTTGGTGACATGATGGTGTTTACACAGTATGGCATTCAGGTTGTTATGTCCTTTATGATGCTGGTTATGGTCTTTATGATTCTTCCAAGAGCGTCTGTTTCTGCTAAGCGTGTCAACGAAGTATTTGATACGGAACCTTCCATTCATAACGGCAGTGTTACAGGGGCAAAAAGGATGTTGTTGGTGAGGTTGTATTTAAAAATGTCTCCTTCCGTTATCCGGATGCAGAGGAAGATGTCATTCATGATGTTTCTTTTACTGCAAAAAAAGGAGAAACGGTGGCATTTATTGGTTCTACCGGATGTGGAAAGAGTACCGTGATCAATCTTGTGCCTCGTTTTTATGATGTGACAGAGGGCGAAGTCTTGGTAGATGGCGTGAATGTTAAAGATTATGATGAACATGCGCTTCGCAATAAAATCGCTTATGTTTCCCAGAAAGCAACACTCTTTTCTGGCTCCATCGCCTCCAATGTGGCCTATGGTGACAATGGAAAAAATCCTGCCACTCTGGATGAAATTGCAGATGCTGTTGATACAGCCCAGGCAAAGGAATTTGTAGAAAAAACAGAGGACAAATACGATGGATTTGTGGCTCAGGGAGGAACGAACTTCTCTGGTGGTCAAAAACAGCGTCTTTCTATTGCACGTGCCATTGCAAGAAAAGCAGAAATTATGATTTTTGATGATTCTTTTTCCGCACTGGATTATAAGACGGACCGTATCCTCCGCAAAACATTGGATGAAAAATGTGGAGATACGACGAGACTGATTGTGGCACAGCGCATCGGTACCATTCGCGATGCTGATAAGATTGTTGTTCTGGAGGAAGGCCGCATTGTAGGTGTTGGTAAGCATGACGAATTGATGAAAAACTGTGAAGTTTATCAACAGATTGCTTTTTCACAACTTTCAAAGGAGGAATTAGCATAATGGAAAAAAAGGAATATGAATTCGGACAGGCTCGGACAAACGTGCGCCGGGGGCCTGGTGGTCCCAGAGGGAGAATGGGCGGTGGAGAAAAAGCCCAGGATTTAGTTGGAACATGGAAAAAACTGCTGGGATATTGTAAAAGATACGGAGCCGCTTTTGGTATCGCTATCATTTGCGCCATCGTTGGAACCGTTTTGCAGCTTCTCGGTCCAAATAAACTTTCTGAAATTACAAATTATATAGAAAAAGGTCTTATGTCAGGTGAGATAGACCTGGACGGTATTTTTGTTGTGGGCATGACATTGGTATGTTTTTATGCGGCAAGTTGGCTGCTTTCTGCCACACAGCATTGGATTATGGCTACCATTACGCAGCGTGTGTCAAAATCTATGCGTAAAGATATTTCTCACAAAATTAATCGTCTTCCGATGTGGTATTACAACCGTAATTCTACTGGAGATGTATTGTCACGTGTGACAAATGACGTAGATACCATTGGACAGTCTTTGAACCAGAGTGTTGGTAATCTTATTTCCCAGTTGGTGCTGTTTCTTGGCAGTCTTATTATGATGTTACTTACAAACTGGATGATGGCTCTTACTGCTGTTGCAGCTACTGCATTGGGCTTTATCGTTATGATGGCTATCATGAGCAGAAGTCAGAAATACTTTGTACAGCAGCAGAGATGTCTTGGAGCAATCAATGGACATATTGAAGAAATCTATGCAGGACATACGGTGGTGAAGGCATACAACGGGGAAGAACAGGCAATCAAAACATTTGATCAATTGAACCGTAATTTAAGAGATAGTGCTTTTAAAGCACACTGTCTTTCTGGCTTGATGATGCCGTTTATGACATTTATTGGAAACTTTGCTTATGTGGCAGTATGTATTGTAGGTGGTACATTGGCAATGCATGGCACAATTGATTTCTCTGTCATTGTTGCTTTTGTGTTATATGTTCGTTATTTTACCCAGCCTCTTTCTCAGTTGGCACAGTCCATGCAGACTCTGCAGTCTGCCGCTGCAGCTGGCGAGCGTGTTTTTGAATTCTTGGAAGCCGAGGAAATGGAGGATGAAAGTGGAAAAACAAAGAATCTGCAGAATGTAAAGGGTTCTGTAGAATTCGATCATGTAAAGTTTGGATATGAAGATACAGACAAAACAGTAATTCACGACTTCTCTGCAGTTGCAAAACCGGGACAAAAGATTGCTATCGTTGGACCAACTGGTGCCGGTAAGACCACAATGGTTAATCTGTTGATGCGTTTTCACGAAATACAGAGCGGGGATATCCGCATCGATGGTATTTCCACCAAGGATGTAACACGTGAGGATGTACACAATCAGTTTTGCATGGTTTTACAGGATACTTGGCTGTTTGAAGGAACAGTGAAAGAAAATCTTGTATATTCCACACCGAATGTGACACAGGAAAAAATCGAAGAGGCATGTAAGGCAGTTGGCTTACATCACTTTATTAAAACCTTACCAAAGGGATACGATACTGTGTTATCTGATCAGGTTAATCTTTCCCAGGGACAGAAACAGCAGCTTACCATTGCCCGTGCTATGATAGCCGACAAACCTATGCTGATTTTAGATGAAGCCACATCCTCCGTTGATACTCGTACAGAGTTAAAGATTCAGGATGCCATGGATAAGTTAATGCATGGAAGAACCTCCTTTGTAATCGCTCATCGTCTTTCTACAATTAAGAATTCAGATTTGATTCTTGTGATGAAGGATGGCGATATTATAGAAAGTGGAAACCATGAAGCGTTGTTGGAAAAGGGCGGTTTTTATGCGGAACTGTACAATAGTCAGTTTGAGCAGGCCTCATAAAACGGAGAGATAGCCATTCTTACATACATAAGAAAAGGAAAGAGGAGTATGATCTCAAAAAAAGATTACAAAATACAGGTGGGAATAGATATTGGATCTACTACCACGAAAGTAGTGGCAATAGACACAGAGACAAATGGTGTTATTTATTCCGATTATAAAAGACATAATGCAGAGCAGCTGCAAAGTTTAAAAGAGGTATTGCAAACTTTAAAGAAACAGTTTCCAGGCCAGAAAATGCAGCTGTGCATGACAGGCTCAGGCTCAAAGCTATTAGCGGAGAGCCTGGGTCTCCCCTTTATACAGGAAGTTGTGGCGAATGCCGTTGCAATACGAAATAAGTATCAAAAGGCAGGCACTGCAATTGAGCTGGGGGGACAGGATGCGAAGATTATTTTCTTCCATGAAAATCAAGAAACGGGTGTGTTAGATGTATCTGACATGCGCATGAATGGAAGTTGTGCAGGTGGAACGGGTGCTTTTATTGATGAAATAGCTTCCGTTTTGAAAACGCCAATCGAGGAATTTGATGCATTGGCATCGAAAGGAGAGTGTGTATATGACATTTCCGGACGATGCGGCGTATATGCAAAGACAGATATTCAACCTTTGATGAATCAGGGGGTATCCAGAGAAAATTTGGCTTTGTCCACGTTTCATGCCATTGCGAAGCAGACCATCGGCGGTCTTGCCCAAGGACTTGATATTGAAAAACCGGTTGTTTTTGAAGGCGGTCCCCTTACCTTTAATCCCACATTGATTCGTGTTTTTTCCGAGCGTCTCAATTTATCGCCGGAGGAGGTATTGATTCCGGAGCATCCGGAGTTAATGATCGCATATGGAGCGGCACTTTCCTTGCAGGAGATGTTTCGGGATATCCAGGAGGAGTATACGCCGGAAGAATTAGAAAATAGGATAGAAAAAAATAAAGTAACGAGGGAAAGAGAAACGGAAAAAGCTGCAATGCCATTTTTTCTTTCCAAGGAGGAAAAGGAGGTATTTTTAGAACGTCATGCTCTTCCGAAAAGTGAAAGGAAAATGACAGAGGCAGGGCAGATCCTGCATGTCTATCTGGGAATTGACTCCGGAAGTACTACTACTAAATTTGTACTTCTGGACGAGGAGGAAAATATTATCGATTCTTTCTATGCGCCAAATGAGGGAAATCCTTTGGTGGTGGCAAAAAATGCATTGATTGCTATGAGAGAAAGATACAAAGAGCAGGGGGTTACTCTGGATATCATTGCGGCGGGAACCACAGGATATGGGGAACTGCTGTTTGCCAATGCCTTTGATACGGAGTGTCATGTGGTGGAAACAGTGGCACATGCCAGGGCGGCAGCAAAATACGTAGATAATGCTACATTTGTTCTTGATATTGGTGGTCAGGACATGAAGGCAATTTGGATTGAAAATGGAATTATCAAGAATATCGTGGTAAATGAAGCCTGTTCTTCTGGCTGCGGTTCATTTTTGGAAAATTTCGCATCAACTCTGAATATTCCGGCGCGAGAGATTGCAAAAGCGGCCTTTTCCTCCCAAAATCCAGCGGTGCTTGGCAGTCGATGTACCGTTTTTATGAACAGCAGTATTATTACGGAGCAGCGCAACGGCAAATTGCCGGAGGATATTATGGCTGGTTTGTGCCGTTCCATTATTGAAAATGTATTTACAAAGGTAATTCGAGTATCAAATCTGGACAGTCTTGGTGATAAAATTGTAGTTCAGGGCGGTACCTTCTACAATGATGCGGTTCTTCGTGCCATGGAGCAATACATTGGTCGTGAAGTCATTCGTGCACCGTATCCGGGAACGATGGGAGCAATCGGCGCTGCTTTGACCGCAAAGGAACGAGCCAAAAAGGAAGGGAATAAGAAAACATTTATTGGACTGGATGCGTTGGATGATTTTACTTTTACTCAGGAATCCAATTCCCCTTGTCCTTTCTGTACTAATCACTGCAAACGAACCATTGTTTCTTTTTCTAATGGAAAGACATGGATTACCAACAACCGATGTGAACGAGGCGAGGTCATCGGCAATCCGAAGGATGAGAAGGTGCGAGAGCAGGTAAAATCCAAGAAGCAGAAGATGGACGAAGTGCCAAATATGTTTCGGGTGAGAGAACAGCTTCTGTTTAAAGATTACCAATATGAAATGTTGGAACCGGAAAAGGATGTTACTATTGGACTTCCAAGAGTGCTCTCTTATTGGGAAACCATGCCATTTTGGACTACGTTTTGGAAATCCCTTGGGTTTAAGGTGAAGTTGTCAGATTTTAGTACCCGTAAGATGTATGAGAGTGGGTTGTCTGCTGTTACATCAGATACCGTCTGTTTCCCAGCCAAACTTGTGCATGGGCATTTGAGAAATTTGGCAGACAAAAAGGTAGACCGTATCTTTATGCCATCTATCACAACGGTACCATCAGAAAACACAGAAAAGACAAGTCAATCCATGTGTGCAGTTGTAAAAGGATATCCGATTGTGGTGCGAAATTCTGATAATCCAGATAAGTATTTTCAGATACCGTTTGATGCACCATTGTTCCACTGGTATCAAGAGGAAGACCGCAATCGACAGCTGACACAATATATGAAAGAAAACTTTCAGATTTCTGAGAAGAGTGTCAAGGCGGCCATTGCCTTTGGCAATCAAGCACAAAATGAATTCCAAATGGAATTAGAAAAACAGGGACAAAAGATTGTGGATGATGTCACCAAAAAGGGTTCTTTTGCAGTGATTTTGGCATCCAGACCATATCAAAATGATGCCCTTGTCAACCATGAGTTGCCGGAGATGTTCACCAGACTGGGTATTCCAGTGCTGACTGCAGATTCTGTTCCGGGGGCAAAAGAAGTAGAATTACATAACAGTCGTTTGGATGTTGTAAATAATTATCATGCAAGGATGCTTTCTACGGCAGTATTGGCGGCACAGTCTGACCATCTGGAGTATGTACAGTTAGTAAGTTTTGGCTGTGGTCATGACGCATATCTTTCAGATGAGATTGTCAGAATGATGAAAGAAATATCAGAAAAAGTTCCGTTGATTTTAAAGGTGGACGAAAGTGATGTCCAGGGGCCATTGGGAATTCGTGTTCGATCCTTTATAGAAACGGTGTCTATGAAGAGAGAGAAAAAAGAAAAACACAGAGTAACACCGCTGCAAGATCCATATCCAGTCAAATTTACGAAGGAATGTAAAAAACAAAGATATGTGCTTGTGCCGAATACATCCCATGCTTTTTGTAGAATTATGTCAGCAGCGATGCGTGCACAGGGATTGAAGGCCGTACCACTTGCCGTTGGTCGTGAAAAGGCAATTCAGTTAGGAAAACGATATGTACACAATGACATCTGTTTCCCGGCACAGATTGTAATCGGTGAGGTTTTGGCGGAATTACAAACTGGAAAATACAAAAATGAAGAAGTAGCCGTTGGTATGGGAAAATATGTGGGAGACTGTAGGTTGACCCATTATGGAGCGTTGCTTCGCAAGGCATTGGACGATGCGGGATATGAGGATGTTCCTATTTTGACCAATGACGATGTGGACTACCACAATATGCACCCTGGATTCAAATTAAACCTTTTGGCAGCAGTTCGCATTGCGGTTGCTCTGCCCATGATTGATGCTTTAGAAGAACTTCTTAGAAAGATTCGTCCTTACGAACTGGAAAAAGGCAGCGCGGACAAGGCTTTTGACCAAGCTATGGACTGTGTTGTAGAAGGATTAGAAAAACATGGAATCTCAGGGGCAAGAAAAGGATTCAAGAAGGCAATTGACATAATGAAGGAAGTGCCTTATGATCGCTCGAATCCGCGTCCACGGGTATTGATTGTAGGGGAATATCTGCTCAATTTTCATCCGGGAGCAAATCATGATATCGAAGCATATTTGGAGAAAAATGGTTTTGAAATTATTGAGGCACGAATGACTGATGTAATCAGAAAGACCTATTTCTATCAAGATGCCCAGGTGAAGGAGTACCATATCAATATGCCGCTTGGTAAGAAGGCATGGTATCGAACTGCAAATCTGGCATTTAATATGGCCCATGATTTGACGGACAGCATTGCGAAAAACCATCCATTGTATGAACCAGCTTGCCGCATGCAGGATTTGGTAAAAGAGAGTGATTCTATTATTCATCATACTTTTGATGCGGGAGAAGGTGTATTGATACCAGGGGAAATCTTGCATCATGCGAAACATGGATGCAGATTCTTTGTCATCCTTCAGCCGTTTGGATGTTTGCCAAATCATGTGGTGGGACGAGGCATTTCAAAGAAATTGAAGGAATTGTACCCAGATGCACAGATTCTTCCGTTGGATTATGATCCAGATGTCAGCTTTGCCAATGTGGAAAACCGCTTGCAGATGCTTATTATGAACATAAAAAAAGATAAAGAGTAATGTTTATATGACAGATAATAAGAGGGCTTCTTTTGGTAAAAATATATAGAAAAATATCGAACTATGTAGTATAATGTAGTCATAACTATGGTAAAATGCATATGGGACAGACAATCTTTGCCTGTCAATACAATATAAGGGAGCTAGAGATATGCTGATTCTGACGAAAGAAAATGTAACAGAATATTTAAAAGAAAAGATGCCGGACTTGGATTATTCCAAACCGTTGATTATCTCAGCCGTTGGAGAAGGTTCTTTGGAGGAAGACGGTGACGGTTTTATCAATTACGTGCTTCGTGTCAGCGATGGCAAGAAGAAATTGATTGTAAAACAGGCGAGAAGCACTGGGCGCCGCGGCCATTTTAATGTGCCGGTAGAACGAGGCAAGTATGAATACCAGTCCATGGAGATTCGCAAGTCCATCGTGCCGGAGTATATTCCGGATCTGTATTTCTTCGATGATGAGAATCATGTGTTTGTTACGGAGGATGTTTCTCATTTGAAGATTATTCGTTTTCAGCTGAATAAGGGCGTTATGTTCCCAAAATTTGCAAAACAGGCGGCAGAATATCTGGCAAAGACTCATTTTTATACCTCAGAGTATTATCTTGACACCAAAGAATTCCGTGATCTTACCATTCACTTTATGAATCATAAGATGAGAGATATTTTTGATACCAACGCTTTTATTACAAAGGCGAAGGAGTCACAGGACTTTGGCCGTGAGATGGATCCAAAGTATGAGCGTTTTATCCGCAATCTGATTCTGGATGACAAGGTAGTGTTAGAGCGCTACAAACTGCGAAGCCTCTTTATCACAAAGGGTGAGGCGCTGCTTCACGGTGATTTCCATACTTCCAATGTGTTTATTGACCAGAAAGATATGCAGGTCATTGATATGGAATATACTTTCTGTGGACCGATGTCTTACGATATCGGATATATGGAGAGCCATTTGCTTTCTCAGTATGCCTGTGCGGCCTTCCGTCCATTTGAGACAGAGGAGAAGAGAAAAGAGTTCCAGGCTTATATCTTAACCCAGATGAAGGTACTGTTCGATGCATATGTAGATTGTTTCTTTGCTTGCTGGGACAAGGATGCCAAGGAGATTTATAAGGGACAGAAGGGACTGCAGGAAGATCTCAAGAAGACATTGTTACAGGAGATGATAGGTTTTTGTGCTACTTCCAATTTCTCCCGTGTGTCCGGTGAGATTGGCTATCCAGAGTATGACGATATTGAAGATTATGTACAGAAGCATAATGCCGTGTGCCTGTCCATGTTCTTAGATTACAAGACGATCTTAAACCGCAGGGATTATGAAGATGTGGATGCCTTTATCGATGATCTGGTGGAGATTGAACAGATTTACAAAAAGAATATTACAGAGTGGTAATTTGTTACTAAAGATAGATACCCCGACAGAGTTTTCTGCCGGGGTTTTTCTTTGCTAGAGGCAGGAAAATAGAAGTTCCACTGCTTTTTCAATGGAATCCTTTTCGATACCGGAATAATTGATAATAAGGGTGTGAGGAATGGAGTTCTCCTTTTGGTAATAGTATTGGCTGAGGCAGGAAATGTGGATTCCCTTTGCCTTCATATCTTCAATCAGTTCCTCGTCCTTCTTTTCGGTCTGCACTTTTAAGAGAAAATGGAGACCAGCATTTTCCTCCATAATGGTTCCACGATAATAATCGGGATGCTTTTTGATGCAGGAGATGATGTTGTCTCGCTGGGTTCGGTAGTAATTTCGCATACGATTGATATGCTTTTCAAAATGTCCTTTTTGGATAAAGCGCGCCAAGGTGTATTGCTCAAAATTGGACACTGTACAGGAATAAAAACTTAGCTCTTTTTTGTAGCGGTTCATCAATCCCTTTGGCAATACCATGTAGCTGATACGGATGGTGGATGTGAGACTTTTGGAGAAGGTGTTCATATAGATTACTTTATCTAACACATCGATGCTCTGTAAAGGTGGAATCGGCTTTCCGAAAAGGCGAAATTCGCTGTCATAATCGTCCTCAATGATAAATCGGTCCGTGGATTTGGATGCCCAGGAGAGCAGTTCATAGCGGCGGCTGATGGGTGTGACAATTCCGGTAGGAAAGTGGTGGGAGGGGGAAATATGGAGTACTTTTGCCTCTGTCTCCTCCAGGGCGGTTACGTCAACACCGCTTTCATCCAAGGGGACGGGCACACAGCGAACGTCGTTGGCGGCGTAAATTTTAGTAATCTTTTGATACCCTGGGTCTTCTACCGCATAGGTTTTGTTTCGCCCCAAAAGCTGTATGATGAGACTGTATAGATATTCCGTTCCGGCGCCTACGATAATCTGCTCTGGTTCCACCGCCATACCTCGAAACTGGTAAAGGTAGTCGGCGATGGCGGTGCGCAGTTCCCATACACCGGTGGAAGGAGATCTGACCATAAGTTTTTGTGCCTCATCTGACATGGTTTCTCGCATGAGCTTTGTCCAGGAAAGAAAAGGAAAGTTGTGGGCGGCGGTGGAATTGCTGACAAAATCGGCAAGATAGCTTAGAGAATCCGATTCCTTTTCCTTGTGGTGATGAGGAGTAGGACTGGCGTTTTGCAATCTTGTACCAGATAGGTGGGATACATAATAGCCGCTTTTTGCCTTGGAATAGATGTAACCTTCCGCCATCAGCTGTTGATATGCCGTTTCCACAGTAATCGTGCTGATATTTAAATGTTTTGCCAAAGCTCGTTTGGATGGTAGTTTTTCGTCGGGAGATAGTGTATAATTTAAAATATCTTTTTTGATCTGTTTATAGAGATATTCATAGAGACTTTCTTTTCCCTTTTGTTCAAAAGAGTAAGTTAACATAAGGTGTCCTCCAATCTGACCATAAAAAATAGTTGCTTTTTGATTATTTTAACATAGCCAAAAATAAGTATAATAAACTTTGCAAACAAAGTAAAGTGTCAGATTGTATTTGATACGGGAGGTCAAAGATGAAAAGAATATTAACAATTCAGGATATATCATGCGTAGGAAAATGTTCCTTAACAGTGGCATTGCCAATTATTTCAGCTATGGGAGTGGAGACATCTATTTTACCAACAGCGGTACTTTCCACCCACACCATGTTTCAGAACTTTACCTACAAGGATTTAACAGATCAGGTTACACCGATTACCAATCACTGGAAGAATGAAAAGATAGAGTTTGCTGCTCTTTACACAGGCTATCTTGGTTCCTTTGAACAGATTGATCTGATGAAGAAGCTCTTCAATGATTTTAAGACAGAGGATAACATTGCTTTTGTGGATCCAGCTATGGCTGACAACGGAAAATTATATCCGGCTTTTGATGAGGCATTTGCCAAACATATGGCGACACTCTGTGGAAAGGCTGATATCATCGTGCCCAATATTACAGAGGCCTGCTTTATGACAGGAACAGAGTACAAAGAGACTTATGACGAAGCCTATGTGAAGGATTTATTACAAAAACTTACTGCTCTGGGAGCGAAGATCAGTGTTTTGACAGGAGTTAGTTTCCAAGAAGGTAAAACAGGTGTAATGGGATATGACAGAGAAAAAGAAGAATATTACTATTATGCCCACGACAAACTTCCAGTGAGCTATCATGGAACGGGAGACATTTTCTCTAGCACTTGTATCGGGGCGATGGCCAACGGAATGGATTGGAAGGACGCTATGCAGGTGGCAGCGGATTACACCGCAGAGTGTATCCGAGTGACTTTGGAGGATCCAAGCGAGCCTTGGTACGGCGTAAACTTTGAACAGGCCATTCCATATTTATTAAAAAGAATGGGAAAATAAAATTTTATGAAACTGATTCACTGTGCAGATTTGCACTTAGACTCAAAAATGACGGCACATTTGCCGAAAGATAAGCAAAAACAGAGAAAAGAAGAGATTCTTCACACCTTTCTTCGGATGGTGGATTATGCAAAGGAGCATCAGGTGGATGCGCTTTTACTGGCAGGAGATGTATTTGACACAGGTATGGTATCTGCTGCCACAAAAAATGCAGTCTATCAAGCCATAGTGGGAAATCCACAGATTACCTTTTTCTATCTCAAGGGAAATCACGATAAGGATGGATTCCTTTTGGATATGGAGGAGGGGGAAAGGCCGGAGAATCTGAAACTTTTCTCTCATCAATGGACCTACTATAAGCTGGGAGATGACAAGAATGTAACTGTTGCCGGTCTGGAATTGACAGAAAGCAACAGAGATTCTTTTTTCTCCCAGCTTTCTTTGGAAAAAGATACTTTTAATATTGTGCTGCTTCACGGACAGGAGACACAGTACCGGGGAAGTGAGAAGGAAGAGGTGATTCCCCTTAGGGAATTAGAAAACCGAAATATCGATTATCTGGCATTGGGCCATATTCATAGCTACAAGGAGGGCAGACTGGATGCCAGAGGAATCTGGTGTTATCCGGGATGTCTGGAGGGCAGAGGCTACGATGAAGCGGGAGAACATGGCTTTGTGCTGTTGGAGGTAGATTTTCAAAGGAGAAGATGTCACAGACAGTTTCTTCCCTTTGCCAGCAGACATATTTATCGCATTCAGGTGGATGTGACGGGATGTCATGATACGAGGGAGATAGAAGTTCGGGTAAAACAGGAACTGCAGCATCAAAAATGCGAGGAGCGGGATATGGTAAAGGTGACGCTTGTGGGGGAAGTTCCCTTTGACTGTCAGATACATACCCAGTGGTTAAAGGGGCAGTTCCAGTCATTCTTTTATCATATTCGGATGGAAGATCAGACCACCTATGAGCTGGATTATGAGGCTATGTTGGGGGAAGAAACTCTAAAGGGCGAATTTGTTCGCTCTGTGGTTCAGGACACAACCTTATCCCAGGAGGAAAAAAAGCAGGTTATCCGCTATGGGATGCGCATGTTAGCCGGAGAGGAGATGGAATAAAATGCGACTGGTGAGTTGTTATATCGAAAATTTTGGTACGCTGCATCAGCAGGAAATTTCCTTTTCTTCAGAGGTTACGATGTTATCCCGGGAAAACGGATGGGGAAAGAGTACCTTGGCAGCTTTCTTGCGGGTGATGTTCTATGGATTTGACAATGAGCGAAGCCGGGATGTCTATCAGAACGAGAGAAAACGATTTGCCCCTTGGCAGGGAGGCATTTACGGCGGAACGGTGCAGTTTCTTCATGAGGGAAAGGAATACAGTTTAACTAGAACCTTCGGAAGCAAGGAAAAGGAAGACCAATATTCATTGCGGGATGTGGCCACAAACTTGGAGGTGAAGGATTTTTTCTCTCCCTTGGGGATGGCTTTATTTCATTTGGATAGCGCATCCTTTCAGCGCACGCTGTTTGTAACGCAAAATGACTGCAGGACCTACGCCACCGACGGTATTCATGCGAAGCTGGGAAATCTGGTGGAACATACCCATGATATGAATCGCTATGAGGAGGCAGATCAGCGATTAAATGGTCTTTTGAATGCCATGAGTCCCACAAGAAAAACAGGAGAACTGTATAAAAAGAAAGAGGAACTGGCCTGTTTGGAGATGGAAATCAAGGGAAAGGAAGCAGTGGAAGATCAGTATTTGCAGCTGCAGCAGGAAGAAAAACAGAAGAAACGCCGCTATCAAAAGATAAAATTACAGCAGCGTTATGGTACTTTGCTGGAACAATACCAACAGCGCAAGGGAGAAAAGGAACAGGCAGAACGCTATTTC
>CAYLUV010000023.1:0-18337 GCA_964386955.1 uncultured Lachnospiraceae bacterium | reverse complement strand
AACCATCTGATGTATTAAAAGTTGGACAAGAAATCACAGCAAAAGTTGTTGATTTCAGAAAAGAAGACAAGAAGATCAGCTTAAGCATGAAAGCATTAGTAGCAGAAGCTCCTGCAGAAGCAGACGCTGAATAATTTTATAAGATTACATTTAGGCTCCGGCAGATTGCCGGGGCCTTTTTTGCGAAATAGGACATGGCAATGATTCATTACATAAAAATAATTTTTGTAAGAGAGGTTCTTTCAGCTCTTTGTTGAGATTGGTGGTAAATCTCAGTAAATTTATCAACAAAATAATTATTGACATATAATACTATATAACGTATAATATCAAAAAGAATAAATATTATATGATATATAGTATTCTTTAA
Organism: uncultured Lachnospiraceae bacterium; assembly: GCA_964386955.1. Taxonomy (GTDB): domain Bacteria; phylum Bacillota; class Clostridia; order Lachnospirales; family Lachnospiraceae; genus SIG292. The sequence goes on along the minus strand of CAYLUV010000023.1, from coordinate 17,967 downwards.
TTTATAATATAAGACAAGGCATAGATTGTGATGAAAGGGTTCTAGATCTTGGCTTATCAAACAGAAGAACAGAGGTGATGGGATGGTATTTAATACGGGTGCTGCATTGTTGGATGCCATTGTGTTGGCGGTTGTATCCAAAGATGCGGAAGGAACCTACGGGTATAAGATCACACAGGATGTCAGATCTGTGTTGGAGATTTCAGAGTCCACACTGTATCCAGTGCTTCGTAGACTGTTGAAGGATGAATGTCTGGAAGTCTACGACATGGAATACGGCGGGCGCAATCGCAGATATTATAAGATTACACAGAAGGGAAGCGCACAGTTATCTCTATATTATAGGGAATGGATGAGCTATTCCAAGAAAGTGACACAACTATTTGACGGAGGGGTGATTGGATGAATCGAAGCGAGTTTATGAAACAGTTGGAGAGGCTTCTTCAAGATGTTCCAGTAGAGGACAGGGAAGAAGCATTGGAATATTATGAGAGTTATTTTGCAGATGCAGGTCCGGAACAGGAGGGCGCGGTTATTCAGGAACTGGGAAGTCCGGGAAGAGTAGCTACAGAGATCAAAGCCGGCCTTAAAAATGACAGAGAGAGCGGTCAGTTTACAGACCGGGGCTATGAGGATGAACGCTTTACAGATCGGAATCTTCCGAATGGAAGGAGAAAAGGAAGATTTAGCAAGAATGACAAAGAAAAAGGAAAGAATTTCTTGTTGATCGTGCTGTTGCTGATCGTCACATTTCCAATCTGGTCTACCGTTCTTGGGGCAGTATGTTCCTTGTTTTTGGGAATATTTGGTACTATGATTGCAGTGGTGATGGCCTCTTTTGTTGTAGCCCTAGTGATGGTTGTGCTCTGTGTCGCCTGTCTGGTGTTGGGAGTTACCTATCTGGGAACTTCCATGGGGATTGGTATTTTTGTGATAGGAGCGGGACTGATGAGTTTGGCTCTTGCTATTATAAGTTTTACCATCCTTAGTTGGTTCTTATTTAAAGGAATTCCAGCGCTGCTTCGGTTGGCGGTGGATCTGATACAGAAGTTGATTCGCAAACTGAGAGGAGGCAAGAAACGATGAATAAATTTGTCAAAAGATTGTGGATTGTTGCATTGATTATCTTTCTTGCAGGAGCAGGATGTATGACGGCTGGATGTGTCGTAGGAATCTCCCGTGGGGAAGTGACAGAATTTGTGGAAAAATATGCTCCGATGATCGAACCAAGAATAGAGAACATTTATCCCAATAAATAATAGATAGAAGATGGAGGAAGATAATATGAAAAACAATAAAAGATTATATCGTTCTACCGTAGATTATATGCTTTGCGGCGTATGTGGCGGCATTGCAGAATATTTTGACATTGATCCTACCCTGGTAAGACTGGCTTGGGTAATCTTATCAGCCATGAGTGCAGGATCCGGTATCTTAGCTTACATTGTGGCGGCTATTGTTATTCCAAAATAAATAAGCAAAAAAGAGAGTCAGATGGATGAAATTCCTATATAAAGAGGGAATCTTATCCACTGGCTCTGTTTTTTATATAAAAGTGTTTACGGCAACATTATAAAAGTGTTTGTAGCAACATTTTTAGATAAGTTTTCTTTTGACAAAGGGATAACTCCTCTGCTGTAGATAAGTAGGACATGGAGGAACCGTAGGAGTCATAAAAAAGTGTCAAATCGCAGCATTCTTTCACAGCTAATTTTCGTTTTCGGGCATTTTCTGGAAGGGGGAGAGGGAGAAAGGATGCTGTTTTTTTGATGTAACAGGTTTCCTTTTTTGCCTTTTCTCGGTATTCCTTTTCCACAAAGGCTGCCACGGATTTGTGAATGGCCCGGTCCTCCCCGGGAAGATAGAAATAATCCCTGTAATTTTCATAAAAATACTTCTTCTCTCCAGTGATAACAGGAATAGAAAGGCTTCCTTCCAAAGTAGAGTTAGAAGCATTCATTGAAAAAGTTAGGGAAATCCCTTCGTAGGAAAAGGATAAGGGTTCTTTTAGTAAAAAATCTCCATGCAGTAAAACGGAGAGACAACTTTGTGCGGGATCATAATCCCAGGAAGAAATGGAAAAATCCCCCTCAAAGAAAGCCTCCAGTTTTAAAAGGTTTTGTAAAAATACCATGCCTTCCATATCTTCTTTGTTGTGAAGCAGATAGAGATCCAAGAGACCTGCATCGTTAAAATGCAATCCATCCAGATAGGTGGCGATTAATTCCTGACCGGAAAGAGAGTCCTCCCGGTAAAGTCCGAAAACTTCCTCCAGATTTTTTTGTTTCAAGCCAGGAAGGGAGAGAAAGGAACGATATTTTTTTGCAGTTTTGTAAAGATCGAAAGAAGCGCAGTCATCGATGGAAGTGGGAAGATGAAACTGTTCATACTTTGCTTTTAGATAAGGAAGATCAAAAGTCGAACCATTGTAGTGAACCAAGGTGGGGAAATCCATTTGGCAGAGCCATTTTTCCAATTCCATCAAAAGGATTGGCTCACCCAACGCGCCCTTGTCGTTGAACCATTGTTCGATAACAATTTCCTTTTCTTCCTGCCATGCCACACCAATAATAGTGAGATAGGTGCTTTTTCGTTGAAAACCAGTGGTTTCAATGTCAAGAAAGAGGGTGTGGGGTGGCAGAGCTGGGTGATAGGTGGTATCTGGTGTATATGTATAATGATATTTTTTCATATCGTGTCTCCTGCTTTAAAATGATAGGGTCAAAATGGCAGTATATCTGAAAAAATAAGGATGCTGCCATTTTTGCATTAGCTCTCTCATTATAACAATGGCAGATAATTTTGTCACTGCATTGTCTGGGAAAAAAGTTAACAAATGTTCGATTCTATGCTATAATTATCATACTTATGACTTAAACTTGGAGGAATATATGCTTGCATACATCAAAGGCACATTGGCTGCCATAACAGAAGATGGAATTATTATAGAAAATAACGGAATAGGCTTTGATATTAAGACACCAGATCTTTCCGGCACATTGCCGGCGGTGGGACAAAGCTGCACCGTACATACGTATTTGTATGTCAGGGAAGATATGGTAAGTCTTTATGGATTTGCTTCCCTTCATCAGTTAAAGACCTTTAAGCTGCTGATTTCTGTCAGTGGCATTGGCCCAAAGGTGGCTATGGGGATTCTCTCCACCCTCAGCGTGGATGAATTAAATTATGCTATTTTATCCGATGACAGCAAAACCATAGCAAAAGCGCCGGGAATTGGACCAAAGGGAGCGAAGAAGCTGATTTTGGAACTGAAGGACAAGCTGGATTTGGACGAAGCCTTTGGCGGATTTTTGGAAGAGACAGGAGACACCGAGGATGTGATTCCGGCGGAGGATGTAAAAAGTCTCACAGCCCAGGCACTTACCAGTCTTGGCTACAGTAACAGCGAGGCACTGCGAGCCATTCGTGCCGTGGAAGGTGCTGATACTATGGATGCGGAGACGCTGCTTAGCGAATCTCTGAAAAAGATGTTAACAATGTAGAAGGCGGAACAGATAGATGACAGATCGTATTATTACAACAGAATTTATAGAAGAAGATATGCAGATAGAAGCCGGCCTTCGACCTCAAATGCTGGAGGATTATATCGGGCAAAAGAGGGTAAAAGATAACTTGAAGATCTTTATTGAGGCGGCAAAACAGCGTGGAGAACCGCTGGATCATGTGCTCTTATATGGTTCTCCTGGTCTTGGGAAGACTACGCTGGCGGGAATCATTGCCAATGAGATGGGAAGCCATCTGAAGGTGACTTCCGGTCCCGCTATCGAAAAGACAGGGGATATGGCGGCAATCCTAAATAGTTTGGGAGAAAATGATGTGCTTTTTATCGATGAGATTCATCGAATCCACAGACAGGTGGAGGAAGTGCTCTATTCTGCCATGGAGGATTACGTGATCGATGTGATGGTGGGAAAAGGACCTACTGCCAGATCCATTCGCCTGAATCTTCCCAAATTTACCTTAGTGGGAGCCACCACCAGAGCCGGAATGCTGACGGCGCCCCTGCGAGATCGTTTTGGCGTGGTGAATCGTCTGGATTATTACACAGACAAGGAACTCACTACCATTATAGTGCGCTCTGCGGCAGTCCTTGGAGTAGAGATTGAGGAGGCAGGAGCCATGGAACTTGCCAGAAGAAGCCGTGGAACCCCTCGATTGGCAAACCGTCTGTTAAAACGAGTGCGTGATTTTGCAGAGGTGGCATACGAAGGCGTGATTACGGAAGAGGTGGCAAAGGAAGCCCTCAATCGACTGGAAGTGGATAAGTTGGGCTTAGACGAGACGGATCGAAGAATTATTATCACCATGATAGAGAAATTCAGCGGAAGACCAGTGGGACTGGATACCTTGGCGGCGGCCATAGGTGAGGATGCAGGCACCATCGAGGAAGTATATGAACCATATCTGATTCAGCATGGATTGATTCAGAGAACCCCAAGGGGAAGAATGGTGACAGAGAATGGCTATCGCCATTTTGGAATTCCTTACGAAGAAAAATAGGAGGTTAGCATGGAGAAGGAAATTAGAAAGATGGAAGTGATCATTGACGGGAAAGTGTACACCCTTTCCGGTGACGAATCAGAGGAATACATGCAGCGGATTGCCTCTTATGTGAACAATAAAATTCAGGAATTAAAGGAAGTTCCTAGTTACAAGAAGTTAAACAAAGATCTGCAGTCCATTTTGCTGGCGCTGAACATTTCCGATGATCTTTACAAGACAAAGGAAGTGTTAAAGGCCATGAAGGATGAGTACGACAAGAAGGATAAGGAGATTTACGAGAGAAATCAAGATATTCTGACAGAAAAACTGCAGGCGGAGACAGCCAAGAAATTGGCGGAAGAATATAGAAGCAAGATTAACGAATTGCAAAAAAGAATTATTGAATTGGAGACAGGGATACGATGACAAGACCTGAGATTTTAGCCCCAGCGGGTTCCATCAAAGCTATGGAAGCCGCCATCAAAGCGGGGGCAGATGCAGTATATATGGGTGGTTCCAAATTTGGAGCCAGAGCCTACGCGGAGAATCCAGAAAAGGATGAGCTGATTGAGGCGATTCACTATGTCCATTTGTATGGAAAAAAACTTTATTTAACATTGAACACATTGCTGAAGGAAGAGGAACTAGATCAGATAGGAGACTTCCTTCTTCCTTATTATAGAGCCGGGCTGGATGGTATTATCATACAGGATCCCGGTGTATTTTCCTATGTCAAAAGAAACTTTCCAGGGCTCGCCTTACATGCCAGCACCCAGATGAACATTACCGATGCGGCTTCCGCCAAACTTTTAAAGGAAGCAGGGGCCTGTCGTGTGGTTCCGGCAAGAGAACTGTCTTTTGAGGAGATTCGCACCATAAAAGAAGAGACCGGCATGGAGATTGAGTGTTTTGTGCATGGTGCTCTTTGCTATTGTTACTCTGGCCGTTGCCTTATGAGCAGCATGTTAGGAGGAAGAAGTGGAAATAGGGGGCGCTGCGCCCAGCCTTGCCGACTTCCTTATGAAGTAGAGGGCAATAAACAGGGTGCTTATGTGTTAAGTCCGAGAGATCTTTGCACAATCTCCTTGATTCCACAGCTGGTGGAAGCGGGAATAGATTCCTTTAAGATAGAAGGAAGAATGAAAAATCCAGAATATGTAGCCGCCATTGTGTCCATTTATCGCAAATATTTGGACCGCTATCTGGATCATCCGAACAAAAAATATGAGGTGGCAGAGGAAGATTTTCAGATGCTTTTGGAAGCTTTCAACCGAGGTGGTTTTACAGAGGGCTATTATGTGAATCACAACGGACCGAAGATGATGTCCATGGAACGACCAAACCACAAGGGAATGCCAGTGGGCAAGATTGAAAAGATCAAAGAAGGAAAAATATACTTCCATCCAGAGATTGCCCTTCATAAGGGGGATGGTCTGGAGATAGAAGTGCCGGGAGACAAGGAAAATGTAACATTAACCAGCCCTTCTGACAGCGAAAAAGGAAAGAATTTTTCTCTCAATGCCAGAAGATTGTCTGATCTTCGCCCGGGATTTACCATTTTGCGAACAGGAAACCCATGGATGCGCCAGCAGTTGGCAGAAAATCTTTTGGACAAGGAAAAAAAGATTCCGCTGTATGGCTACGGCGAATTTTCCATTGGAAAACCAGCAAGATTGGTGCTGTCCTTGGAGGATGGAAGAAGCTATACCTTAGAAAGTGGTGAGGTACAGCAGGCACAGGGACGCCCAATTACAGAGGAACAAATTCGAAAACCGTTGATGCAGACGGGAAACAGCCGATTTGACTTTATAGATTTGGCTCTTGTGGTGGAAGAAAATGCCTTTTTCCCAGCGGGAGCAGTGAAAAAATTGAGAAGAGAAGCCTTAGAAGGTCTGGAACAGATGCTGATGGAGGCAGAAGACCGAGAAATGCCGGAATCTGCGGGAGCCTGGACACGTCTGGAAGTGACAGAAAATCCAGTGCATGGAGAAGAAAAAACACCGGAGATTCGAGTATCCTTGGAGGATAAAGAGAAAATCCATCATGTGCTGAATTTGGAAGAAGTGGATGGAGTTTACATTCCGCTGGAAGAACTTTCTAAGGAAGAAAGATTGGAAATCCTGGAGCAAGGAGCTAAGGGAAATAAAAAGATTTATTATGCCCTTCCTTATGTGTTCCGAAAGGCAGTAAAGAAATGCTATGAGGAGCTTTGGCAGGATATTATACAGGAACATCCGGCAGGCATATTGGTGAGAAATATCGACGAATATGCGTGGCTGCGGGAAAAACAAGGAGCAGGCGCTACGCCAGCGGATATGGAGATTATCTTAGATCAGAGCTTGTATACCTACAATAAGGATGCAGGAGAGATGTACCGCCAATATATGGCAGGCAAAGTAAGACAGACCTATCCGTTGGAGTTAAATCGAAAAGAACTGTTGGATCTTTCTCTTCCAGACAGCGAGCTTATCTTATATGGCAGAATCCCGTTGATGGTATCTGCCCAGTGCGTACAAAAAAGTACAGCAGAATGTGTGGGACAACCGGGATATCTTACCATGAAGGATCGCTACGACAAGAATTTTTATGTGAGAAGACACTGTAGACATTGCTACAACACCCTTTGGAATGGGGTTCCGCTGTCATTACAGGGGGTAAAAGAGGAGTTGTTGGAACTTTCTCCTGCTTCCCTGCGTCTCCATTTTACCACGGAGAAAAAAGAGGAGATGGAGAAAATTCTTCGCACATTCTACGAAGAGTGGAATGATCTTCCAATTAGCAATGCCATGCGTGGAGATTTTACGAGAGGACATTATAAACGAGGCATAGAGTAGGTGATTTTATGGCAATCGTATTAGCAGCAATAACAAAATATCTTATCACAGCCATGTGTATCGTCTATACCATTTCCTGTATCACGGTATTGCGGGCAAAGACGGCAGCAAAAAGACGGATTCTCATTGAAAGGCAGCAGTTTTGTATGTTTGCCTTTCACTTTGCCGCCTATTTGATTCTGTTGATTCAGACAAAGACCATAAATGTGGCGGTCTTTTACCTGTGTCAATTTTTGTTTTTCAAGGTGGCAATCTGGTTATACGAGCATCTCTATAAAAAATGCTCTCTAGCGCTGATGAATCACATGTTTTTCTTACTGTCTGTGGGATTTGTTATGTTGTCCAGAATATCCTTTGATCTGGCAATCCGCCAATTTGTCATTGTGGCAGTGGCCTATGTGGTTTCGCTGGTGGTGCCTGTCTGCATGGAAAAGATTACCTGGTTTTCCAATTTGGGATACCTCTATGGGGTAGTGGGACTTTTGTTCCTTTCCATGGTGTTTGTCATTGGATCCGAAAAAAATGGTTCCACCAACTGGATTACCATTGGCGATTCCTTTGCACTGCAGCCATCGGAATTTGTAAAGATTTTATTTGTATTTTTCTTGGCTGCCATGTATTCCAAGGCCAGAGATTTTAAGCAGGTTGCCATTGTATCAGTCATTGCAGGAATCCATGTGCTGATTTTGGTGCTGGAAAAGGACTTGGGAGCCGCACTTTTGTATTTTACTGTATATATCGTGGTAAGTTATGTGGCAACAGGAAGGATGATCTATTTTTGCGGCGGACTGCTGGCGGGAGGTGTTGCGGGAACGGTGGCATATTTTCTCTTTGCCCATGTGCGAAACCGAATCGTTGCCTGGCAAAATCCTTGGGACGTAATCGAGACGGCGGGCTATCAGGTGGCACAGTCCCTTTTTGCCATAGGAACCGGAAGCTGGTCCGGTGTGGGGCTTACTATGGGTCGACCAAGAGACATTCCAGTGGTGGAATCTGACTTCATTTTCTCAGCCATTGCGGAGGAACTTGGTTTGGTATTTGCCATTTTACTGATTTTTATCTGCCTAATGGTATTTATGTTATTTTTAAATGTGGCGTTGGGCCAGAATCAGCCATTTTATAAGCTCATTGGAATCGGTCTTGGCACTAGCTACATTTTTCAAGTGTTTTTAAATATTGGAGGGGTGACGAAATTTATTCCCTCCACAGGAGTAACCCTTCCCTTTGTCAGCTATGGTGGAAGTTCCATAGCCAGCAGCTTTCTTATTATGGGAATCATGCAGGGAATTTATCTCCTTGGAAAGAAGGGGGAGGAGGTGGAAATGGATGAAGAAAACCAGTACGAAGAATACTAGAAAAAAAGAGACAGAGGAATTGGACGTTCATTTTCAGGAAACTCCCGGTGGCAATAAAAAATGGTATATTCGCATGTTTGAGCCAAAGGAGGATAAGGTGGAAAATATGAACCGCCAAATTCTTCATATGGCAGTGCTGGTGGCGGTACTTTTTCTGGGATTGATTGGATATCTGATCAAATTTCAGTTGTACGACAGCACAAAGGTGGTGGCAAATCCCTACAACAAGCGAATCAATACCTACGGTGAAAATATGGTGCGGGGCACTATCTACAGCGCCAACGGCAAGGAACTTGCCCTAACCAACGTGGATAAAAAGGGAGAAAAGGAGCGAATCTACCCTTATGACAACATGTTTGCCCATGTGGTGGGCATGGACAGTCATGGAAAGATGGGGTTGGAGAGCATTTGCAACTATCGTCTGCTAACTTCTAATGCCAATCCCTTTGCCCTGATTTTTAACAGCCTGAAGGGGGAGGATAATCTGGGGGATAACGTCATTACCACCTTGGATACCCGCATTCAGAAGGCGGCATATAATGCCTTGGGAGACCGAAAAGGTGCCGTGGTGGTGATGGAACCTTCCACTGGAAAAGTATTGGCCATGGTTTCCAAACCGGATTTTGATCCCAATACCATCAGTCAGGATTGGGAAAAATATGTGGGAGATGGAAGCAAATCCAATTTGCTTAATCGTGCCACCCAGGGACTTTACCCACCGGGTTCTACCTTTAAGATTTTAACGGCATTGTCCTATATCCGGCAAAATCCGGAGGACTACGGGAACTATCACTATCAATGTGACAGCACAATACTGGAAAACAGTGTAAAGGTAAGCTGTTATGGAGGAAGTACCCATGGAAAAGTGGATCTTGCCACTTCCCTGGCGAAATCTTGCAATACCTCCTTTGTACATCTGGGCTGTTCCCTGAACCAGAACAAATTGCGGGGGCTTTGTGAGACATTTTTCTTCAATAAAGAGATTGATTTTGATATCGATGTAAAGGAAAGTACCTACAAGGTGTCTGGTTTGAGCGATAAGAGTCTGATTCCCCAGACTGTGATTGGACAGGGAGATACCTTGGTAACCCCTCTTCACAATGCCATGATTATCTCCGCCATCGCCAACGACGGTGTGCTAATGAAGCCTTATCTGGTGGACAGTTTGACGGACTTTACAGGGCGCACGGTAAAAACGTATCAGCCAGAAAAGGAAGGTCGCCTCATATCAGAGGAAGAAGCGGCAGTGATGAAGGAATATCTGCGGCAGGTAGTAACCGATGGAACGGGAAGCAAACTGGACGTGAAGGACTACAAGGCAGCGGGAAAAACCGGTACGGCAGAGACGGGAACCGGGGAAGACCACGCTTGGTTTGTGGGCTTTACCGGAATGAAAAAATCAAAAATTTGTGTCAGTGTCATTGTAGAACAGGGCGGTTCTGGAAGCCGGGCAGCAGTGCCAGTGGCAAAAGCAGTGTTCGACGCATATTATGACAATGAGATGAATCGATGAAAATAAAGGGTACTGCAAAGTGAAATAGAAAAAGACAAACAAGAGGAATGGAAGAATGAAATTTCATAAGGAATTGTATTCGAAGATTGCATTGATTAAAGCGGCATACAATTTTACAGATGTTGCTTATGTACATTTAGATGCAGACGAGGATTATTATTATGTAACAATAGAGCCAAAACAAAAGGGGAATGAAGTAAGCGAACAAACCTTTCTCAATGAAATGCTTACGCAAAGCGTGCGACACGAAGTATATCAGCAGACAAAAAATATTCGGGAATTAATGCTGGCTCGCGCCATGGCCACTAGTGTTATTGTGCAGGAAGATATGGTGGATGACGATGAGACAGAGGACATGTTTTCCGAAAATGAGATTTTAAAGGATTGGTTTGTGGCACATGAAGAAAGTAAAAATTAACAGAAATATATATTCGGAACACACAATAGAAAAGACAATGGAGATTTACAAAAATCACGCAGTGACAACTCTTCGATATAAAGGAGATTATGCCACGATTACCTTTTGGAAATGCAAATACGACGAGGACCAGACCATTAAGGAATTTGAAAACTATATGATTGGACTGGAGAATTCATAAGATGATCACACTGGAAGTGCTATGTCTTTGTTGTATAGCAGTATTGTGTGTGTTGTGTACGAGAAGTGACATGCGATACGGAGTAATCTATAATAAAGTCCTCGCGGTATTTTTCATAGTTGCAATCCTTCTCGATATTGCCTATTATGGATTTTTTGTACAAGATTTGATTTTAGATTTTGCAGGCAACGTCATTGTTGTGACGGCGGTGAGTCTCTTCTTATTTTATTCGCACTCCTTTGCTGGCGGTGACTGCAAAATGATGATTGTCATCGCATTGTTGTTTCCGGCTCGATTCTATTGGACCTTTGGAAACAACAATATTACGTTGCTGTTTGCAATCGCGTTTGCTATTTTTGCAGGTTATTGTTATCTGCTTGTTAGCTCTATCTGGGCCATTGTAGCAAAAAAGGTTGTTATGACCTGGGCGTATATCAAGGATTATCTGACGAACTTTTTGAAGTCTTACCTAATAGCGATGGTATATCTTTCTTTATTTCATCGGATTCTTTCTCTGGTGAACAGTCAAGGATTCTATATGAATGCTTGGATAACGAGAGCTTTGTGCTTGCTAGTGGCGTGGTGCATTGGAAAGTATTCCTACCTAAAAAAATGGTATCTTTTTGTGCCAGCGGCTTGTATTGGCATCCTCATTACCTTTGTAACAAAAACATCACCGATTTCATTGAATCCGGAAAATTATATTCTGGTGTTGGTGCTTTTGGTTTGTCAAATGACCATACGGACGACAATCTATGAAACGGTGGAAGTCTCACAGTTGAAAAAAGGGATGATTCTAACAACATTTTCAAGCATGCTGATGCAAACGTCCATCACCAAAGGACTGCCGGGGGTATCTACGGAAGACTTAAAGAGCCGATTGACGGAGGAAGAGGTGGAAAGCGTCAAAATATGGGCAAAAGCAACCCATACCGACCGTCTAACCATCGTTAAAAAAATACCCTTCGCCATTTTTATATCCATTGGTATGCTGCTCTATTGTTCCATGTGGGGGATGTTATTATGAGTGTGAAATTGAAAGAATACACTTGTGGCTTTCGCATTGCATCTCTGGTATGGGAGGAAGATGCAAAAGAAAAACAAGTGGAGAAAGAATTATCGGTACTATATGTTGGAGCAACGGAGATTCGTTTACTTCCAGACAATGTGATTTTGTCAAGGGACGTTGCTGATATAGAAAAATTGCGTCAATTTAATAACTATGATGTAGTAGAAATCTGGGAAAATGGTATTGTAAATCGAAGATACAATGACAAATCCGATGATAACTATTTCTTCATGACAGGCAGCTGCAATTCGAACTGTGTCATGTGTCCTTCTCCGGATGTGACGAGAAAGGATGTGCCAAAAACAAATATGTCTGATTTGTTTGAACTGGCAAGACACATACCAACAGACGCGCCCCATTTGACCATCACCGGCGGTGAGCCCTTTTTGGTGGGGGAATGCATTTTTCCCTTTATCCAATATTTGAAGGAACGTTTTCCTTGTACAGAGTTTTTGTTTTTAACCAATGGACGAGTTTTTGCTGTTGAAAAGTATCTTAGACAGTTCGTGGAATCCGCACCAGCCAATTCTATTGTAGCAATTCCGGTACATGGTTCCTGTGAGGAAGTGCATGATTCTATTACCCGGGCCAGCGGCAGTTTTAGACAAACGAAACATGGCATCAAACAATTAATAAAACATAACATTCGAGTGGAAATTCGATTGGTAATAAGCCGCTTGAATATCGACGATTTTGATAAAATGGCAGACCTTGTCATTTTCCAATTTAAAGGGATTGCATATGTCAGTATCATTGCCATGGAGATGACGGGAAATGCAAGGGTAAATAAAGAACAAGTTTGGATTCCCTATCGTGAAACATTTGATTTGATCGCAGATGCCGTAAGGAAGCTCATTGCAAATGGGGTGGACGTAAAGCTCTATAATTTCCCACTTTGTACGGTTCAGAAGTCTTTTTGGACACTGTGTGAGAAGAGTATTTCGGAAAACAAGGTTCGTTTTGCGGAAACCTGTGATGCTTGCAAATATAAAGACGCTTGTGGCGGTGTATTTGCAGGAACATTCCAATTAGAAAAGGATGAATTAAAGGCTATATTATGAAACTGAATTATTTTAATTTTAAGATGTTTGAAGACAAAGTATTGTTGACAAATGATTTTGGCAGTCATCTTTTTGTAACACCATCTGAGTTTGTACAGATTGTAAAAAAGGACATTGATCTGGACTCTGATTTAGGAAAAAGATTACTGGAAAAACAAATGGTGTTTGATGATACAAACCTTGTGTATTCTGGGACCAGAAAGCATGATATTCGCAGAATGAAAGGGCATGTTAATGTTGCAACATCATTACATATTTTTGTAGTCACAACGGCCTGTAACATGGGGTGTGTATATTGCCAGGCGAACAATGGAAAGACCTGTCCTTCTCTGTTTATGAGTCAGGAAATTGCGGAAAAAGCGGTGGATATCGCATTGCAGTCTCCGGCACAGTGTCTGAATTTTGAGTTTCAGGGTGGTGAACCGTTGCTTAATTTTGACATCATCAAACATATTGTTGCTTATACGGAAGAACACAAAGGAAGTCATGAAATCAGCTACAATATTGTTACCAATCTCACCTTACTTACAGATGAAATTTTAGACTTTATTGTGGAGCACAATTTCGGTATCTCCACCTCCATCGATGGTCCAGAATTCGTGCATAACACAAATCGACCATTCAAAGATGGTGGCGGTACCTACGAAAAAGTGCAGGAATCCGTTAAAAAGATACAAAATAGAGGGATTCGAGTGGGTGCGATCCAAACAACAACTCGATATTCCTTGAAATATCCACGAGAAATCGTGCATGCATATAGAGATTTGGGATTTGAGAGCATTTTCATCCGACCTTTGACACCGTTAGGCAAGGCAACTATGAACTGGGAGGATATTGGATACAGTCCGGAAGAATTTCTAGATTTTTATAAAGAAGTGATGGAGGAATTGATTCAAATCAACAAGGACGGTCGTTTTATGAAAGAAGATCATTCTTCCATCTTACTAAGCAGGATTGAAGGAAATTTTGTAAACTACATGGAATTGCGCTCACCTTGTGGAGCAAGTATCGGACAGCTGGCATACTATGCTGACGGAGACATTTTCACCTGTGATGAGGGGCGTATGTTACATGAGATGGGAGATCACACCTTCCGTCTGGGCACTGTATTTTCGGATTCTTACTCTGAAATCATCAACAACGGGGTATGTAGGACGGTCTGTGCATCCAGCATTTTGGAAAGCATTCCAACGTGTTGCGATTGTGTTTACCAGCCATATTGTGGCACCTGTCCTGTTGTAAATTATGCAAAGAACAATGATCTAATAGAGAAGGAACCGAGAGGATACCGATGCAAGATATATGCAGGAATGCTTGACTATTTGTTTAAGCAGATGAAAGATGGTCACAAAGAAACGATAGATATACTAAGATCATGGAGTAATTGATATGAAGGAAAAAAATGATAAAAAGGATAACAGGGAGTTGCAGGAATCCACGCAGGAGACCAAACAAGAAAGATTGACTCCATTGGAAGAATACCGCAAAGGAATTCGCAAAAGACGAGGAAAAGCATGGTTATTTATCGTATTCTTATTGGTTGAATGTATGCTGGGAGCATTGCTCTGGCAGGCGAATGTAGTGAAGGATCTTCATTATCGAGTGACGAAACAGCTGGAGAATACACTCAGCGGTGAGAACAAATTTACAGCTGGTACTTATACGGGCAAAATTGATTTCGGTTATCTTGTTGGGGAAGGAACCTTCACATTCCATTCAGGAACTGTATATACTGGACAGTGGAATGACAGCAAAATGAATGGGCAGGGTGTGTTAAACATTCCGAAAGAAGGGACTTATAGGGGTGAGTTCCAGGAATCAAAAAAATCTGGATTAGGAACCTTTACGTGGAACGACGGTGCTGTTTACGACGGTGAATGGAAAAACGACCAGATGAACGGTAAGGGAACTTACACCAGTCCGGAAGGCATCAAATATGTTGGTACATTTAAAGAAAATAAATTTTTGGAAGGAAACTGTGAGTTTAAAAATGATACCGGCACATACACAGTTGCATACAAAGAAAACAGTATCGACAATCTAAAGGTACTTTTTACAGACGGAACACAGTACAGCGGAGCAACGGACGGCGAGACAATAAGTGGAACGGGTAATATGACTTTCCCGAATGGAGACACTTATACAGGAAATTTTGATAAAGGCGTAAGAACTGGCCAGGGCGTGTACGTATGGAGCAATGGAGATCAGTATGATGGCGATTGGGACAAGGATGCTATGTGTGGCAGTGGAAAATATACATTTGCAGATGGAAGCCTGGTACAGGGAACCTTTGATAAAAACGTATGGATGGACGGAACCTATACGGTTACGAATTCCGCAGGTGAATATGTCTTTACAAGGGTCGATCAAGAATTTGTTTCCGCGGATATAAAATTGAAAAGCGGCACGATCTATTCTGGTGATATGGAAGATGGTGCATTAACTGGAACAGCTCAGATTACTTATGGTAATGGCGATGAATACAGCGGCAAAATGAAAAATGGTGATAAATCAGGTCGAGGAACCTATAAATGGAGTAGTGGTGCTTCCTACGAAGGCAATTGGAAAGCAGACAAGATGAGTGGAGTGGGTACTTATTTCTATTCCGAAAAAGAAAAAGGTTACAAATTGACTGGAACATTTGAGAAAGGCGTTCCTAATGGTAAATGTCAGTATTATGAAACTTCATCAAAGTCTTATAAAACTGACTGGAAAAACGGGAAATGTGTAAAGGTGTATAAATAATATGGATAATTTATTTCCAACATTTGCAAAAAGTATTGAAAATTTAATCGAAGACGAAGAAGGGAACATTCCAGGCAACAAATTATTGATGTTAGGTACGATGATCATTGTTCTCGGAAGTATGGTGAGTGCGGAAGTGTTTGCAAAACACAGATCCCATAGCTCTCACAAATCTCATAGTTCCCATAGATCCCACAGCTCAGGCAGTCATGGCAATCATTATAGCCATAGCAGCCATGAAAGTCATCAGAGTCACACTTCCCATGGCAACAGTTCCCATAGCAACAGTGCTACCCACGGCAGTAGCTCTCATAGCAATGCAGTATCTTCTGCGCCTTCTGCATCCAAAATTCCAGGAATTGCTTCCCCAGTTACTTCTTCAAAGGAGGCGTTTACATTGCCGGAAGTGAACCAAAACCTGAAAGTGCCAAATAGCACACCGACTTCTGGTGTTATGCCAGCATTTGGCGTACCAGCTGCTACCCCTGGAGTAAAAATGGAGACAAGTGAAATCAAAGAACCGTCCATAACAGAAGAAGTGAAATAAGGGGTGAGATGATGGGAATATTCAATAATCTATTTTCAAAAAAGGCAGAAAATACCACCGATGTGTTAGAGATAGCAGATGCAGCAAGCACTGGCTGTATGGGAAAAGCGGAACAAATCGCCAATGTAGTGGCTGCAGGCTTGGAAAAAGAAAACTATTCCGGTATGAAAGAGCAGCTTTCCCTCATTGCTCAAAAGGAAGAAGAAAAGGAAGACTACATATTTGAACATCCAGGAATAAAAACCAGATATGTTGCCATTGCATTTCTTGTATGCATGTCCATCATCTTTGTTTACCATCTGTTAATCGGCGTGGGTACAGTATGCCTCTCCAACACAGCAGAACTGGGATTTGTAGGAATCGTTTTCGTTGTTGTATCTGGCATTATCCTTTTGGTAAACATCGTATTGATAGGGAAGATGATTTCTGCAGTCAGATTCAAAAAAAGATATGATAGTTACGAAGAATTACTTGGCTATAAGAGTTTTGCCTTTGTGAAGGACATTGCAACATGTACAAAGCAAAAGGAAAAACTTGTAGTCAAAGATTTGAAGCGCGCCATAAAATACAAATGGATTCCACAGGGACATATGAGTGGAGAAAATCTGGTCTTTATAAAGTCACAGGATGCCTATAACCGCTACATGGAAAAACAGACGGAGTATGATAGCTATTTCAAAAAAATGCTGGAGGAAAGAAAGAATGCCAATTCAAAAACGCCTCAGATTAGCAAAATGATAGAAGCGGGAGAACAGTACTTAGAAAAGTTCCAAAGATATACTGGTCTGATCAAGGACAAAAAAATATCTAAGAAAATCAACCGAATGGAACACATCATTTCCATGGTTTTCCACGAACTGGACGTAGATTCCAGTCAGAATGAGAGTATGGAACTGTTTTTGGATTGCTATTTTCCAACGATGGAAAAATTACTGGATGCGTATGTAACCTTAGAGGAGAAGCAGACGGCTGGAAAAAATGTAAACCAGATACGAAAAGGGCTGAAAGAAACCGTAGTTACTGTGGCTGCTGCGTTTGAAGATATTCTCGGGGATTTGTATGAAGAGGTGGAGATAAAAAATGAAACACCGATACAGAATTACCTTTAATTCACCCATGGTGCTTGGTTTTACAGCTGTATGTTTTATCGTAACAGCGCTAAACTATGCAACAGATGGAGTGAGTAATCAATATTTTTTTGTTACATATCATTCTTCTTTGCAATCACCTATAACATATCTACGTTTCTTTACCCATGTGTTGGGGCATGGGAACTGGGAGCATTTTATCGGAAATATGTCGTACATTTTACTGCTGGGACCTATGTTGGAAGAAAAATATGGATCTGCCCGTATTTTTCAGGTCATTGTTATCACTGCCCTTGTAACAGGGGTGATTAACTATATTTTCCTTCCCGATGTTGCCCTTTGCGGTGCCAGTGGTGTTTGTTTTGCATTTATTTTATTATCTTCCTTTGCCAGTGTCGGCGAAGGTGAAATTCCCCTTACGCTGATATTGATAGCAGCTATTTTTCTGGGACAGCAGGTTTATGAGGGATTTGTTGTGCAAGACGATATTTCGAATATGGCTCATGTGTTTGGTGGAGTGGTAGGCGGAATTATGGGTTTTGTGTTGAACGGAAAGAATAGAAGAAAATCCTAACACCACATTTTTTCACCTTCCCAACAATCCCATCTTGAAATCAGTTCGAAAAAAGAGTATACTTATATTAAATTATGAA
>CAYLUV010000022.1:0-18778 GCA_964386955.1 uncultured Lachnospiraceae bacterium | reverse complement strand
CACCTTTTTTGATGAAGTCTGTCATTTTTCCAAGGCTTACGAACTGGTAACCGATGATTTCGTTGTCTTCATCTAAAGCGATACCTGTTACATATCCTTCTGCCATTTCAAGGTAACGAGGACCTTTTGCTAATGTACCGTACATTGTACCAACCTGAGATCTTAAACCTTTACCAAGGTCTTCCAGACCAGCACCAACTACAAGTCCGTCTTCAGAGAATGCAGACTGTGTTCTACCGTATACGATCTGTAAGAATAATTCTCTCATAGCTGTGTTGATAGCGTCACAAACAAGGTCAGTGTTAAGAGCTTCCATTATTGTTCTGCCTGGTAAGATTTCAGATGCCATAGCTGCAGAGTGAGTCATACCGGAACATCCGATTGTCTCAACGAGTGCTTCCTGGATAATACCTTCTTTTACGTTCAGTGTAAGTTTACATGCACCCTGCTGTGGAGCACACCAACCGATACCATGTGTAAAACCGGAGATGTCTTTCACATCTTTTGCTTTTACCCATTTTGCTTCTTCTGGAATTGGTGCTGCACCGTGATTAGCGCCCTGTGCAACTGGACACATTTTTTCTACTTCATGTGAATAAATCATGTTTGAAACTCCTTTCAAAGTGTTAAATAATAATCCCCCATCTATAACAGAATTTATTTTCTATCTTCAATGGAGCAAAAAGCTAAAAAAGCTTTCCACGTCTGATTATTTTCTCACAAAATCTTCATTTCGTCTACACCTTTTTCGCATATTTTTTCATTTTTCGTTAAATAATAGACATAAAATTAAGAAAATATGCTGTTCAAGGCCTTTCTATCTTCCGTGGAAACCTGATACCAGGACTCTTCGCCGTCCCACGCCACAATACAGATATGGGTTTTGTAAAGACGAAGGGTCATTTCATTTCCATAGCTATAGAATTTGTATTCTTTTTTTACCGTTGACTCCCGGTTAGAACCCACTTCTCTTTTCGCCATGGCATTGATATAGTTAGCAGCTTCCAGACATTTTTTCTGGTCCCACAGGTTTTTTTCTCCATAAATTACGAGGGAGCTATCTGCCATGCGATGAAGGAGATTGGAATTAGGATAAGAACCCTTGCGAATCAAAAAAGCTTCTCCCACCGCAGTGCTGTTCATGCAGTAATAAACCTGTCCCGGAAGATCTGGAAAGACCAGATAGCCATCTCCGTAAATCTCCGCCTGAAAAATACTGCCATCTTCCTCATAGAGCGTATAGAGATAGCCTCTACCAAGTTCCTTTCGTAGTTCTTCCGGCGTATAATTTACCGTTAAATCTGCTTTTTGAATCAATTCCTTGACATATTTGCAGACTGCCTTGTTCGTTAGGAATACAGAGTCTGTAGAACGATCCGTGTACTCCACTTCTACCTGTGTGATGCTGCTGTCCTTTATCTTTTCCAAATAATCCTTGGTACCCTGGTTGGTCTCCATCTCTCCCTGCTGCTCTTTCAACTCTAAAAGTTCACTGTTTAGGTCATTGACCTCCTCCTGCAGAGACTCAATTTCGTTTTTCAGCTTCGTATTTTTCTTTTTTAAATCTTGATAGTAGCCCGTTTCCTCTACTTCTTCTTTGGTCAGTTCTTTTTTGCAACCGCCAAGACAGGTGCATAAAAGAAGGCAAAAAAGAAGCAGAGCGGTTTTCTTTTTTCTCATAAAATACCTCTTTTTAGTATTTTCCTACCACTTCACCCTGTTTTTTATAGATGGAATTCGGTGCAACATATCCTCTTACCATAGAAAGTGGATAAATATTGCTGTGATGTCCCACTACCGTTCCCGGATTCAATACACTGTTACATCCCACTTCCACAAAGTCACCAAGAATAGCACCCATCTTTTTAAGGCCTGTTTCCATTTTTTCTTCGCCAGCGGAAATGGTTACCAGTGTTTTATCTGATTTTACATTGGAGGTGATGGAACCTGCTCCCATATGGGAACGATAGCCAAGAATAGAATCTCCCACATAATTGTAGTGAGGTACCTGCACTTTATTAAACAAAATGACATTTTTAAGCTCTGTGGAATTGCCCACCACACAGCCTTCTCCAATCAGTGCTTTGCCGCGGATAAAGGCACAATGACGCACTTCTGTGTCCGGACCGATGATAAGCGGTGCCCCCAGGTGTGCTGTCGGTGCTATCTTTGCAGACTTTGCCACCCAAACATGCTCCTTTACTTCTTCATATTCTTCCTTGGGAAGAGTTGGTCCTACCTGCAAGATAAAATCCTCAATATTTTTTAAGACTTCCCATGGATACTCTGTCTGTGCAAAAAGTTCTCCCGCTATGGTCTGGGTTAAATCTTCAAAAATATTTTTGTTCTTTAATGCTTCCATTGTCATCGTCCTTTCTATTACTTGTAATATTTTGCTGCCTCGTCAAAGCATTGTCTTAACATATATTGATTGGATAACTGTTTGACTCCCTCCGTCCGCACATAGACGAAGCGGTGGAGTTTATCCATATATTCCTCCTTCGTAATGGAACCCTCTGCCACATAGGTCAATCCCTTTTCCCAACTTGCGGTAAGTTCTGGGTTTAGCAGAGATTTGATGGAGGCAAATACCACATCATAGATCATCTCTCCCAGCAACGTCGGGGTTAGAATCTGTGTCTTTTTGTGAAGATTCATATACTTGTTGTTTACCAGTTTTTTGATGATTTCCGCCCTGGTAGCACTGGTTCCAATGCCACTTCCCTTAATCTGCGCCCGAAGGTCTTCATCCTCAATGAGCTGTCCGGCATTTTCCATCGCCAGAATAAGGGAACCGGAGTTATAACGCTTCGGCGGCGTTGTCTCTCCTCTTTTTATTTGGAAATCACAGATATCCAGTTCCATCCCTTTTTTCCAGGATTTTAATCGTTCCTGTATCGCCAGATTGTCCTCTTTTCCAGAGTCTTCGCTTCCATCGGCTTTCTTTCTTCCAAAACTATGGTTTGCTACCTTCAAATATCCTTCCACCACCAAGGTTTTAAAGCTGGCAAAGAACCGTTCTTCTTTTACTTTTACGGTAATGGAGGTCTTCTGGTATTCCGCCGGAGGATAAAAAATACTGATAAATCTTCGACAGATTACCTCGTACACATTGGCCGACAAAGGAGAAAGGCTTCGAAGAGCCCCCAGACCCTGCCCCGTTGGAATAATGGCATAATGGTCTGTAATCTGTTTGTCATTGACATACTGGGTTTTTGCTAAGGTTTTTGCCTTTCCCATAACCAAGGCTTCCTCCGCAAAAGCCGCCATCGGCTCATAGTGGGCAAGTCCCCGCAGATTTTTCTCGATTTCTTTTGCCACTGCTGTGGAAAGCACTCTGGCATCGGTTCTCGGATAGGTTACCATCTTTTTCTCATAAAGCTCCTGCACCACCTTTAAGGTCTCGTCCGGACTAATTTTGAAAAGTCTGGAACACTCATTTTGCAGCTCTGCCAGGTTGTACAGAAGCGGCGGATTTTTCTTTTCTTTTTTTCTCTGAATTTGTTCCAACATTCCCTTTACCGGAGCGGGCTGTGAGAGATCTGCTATCATCTTTTTGGCGTCCTCTTCCTTCAAAAATCCAATGTCCTTGTACAAAAGAGGAGAGGCAAAATAGCGAGAACCTTCCACTGCCTTCCATTCTCCATCAATGGTATCTTCCCCAAATGGAATGGAAGCAATAACTTTATAAAAAGGCTGTTTCACGAAATTTCTTATTTCCCGCTCTCGCCGAACGATCATGCCGAGAACACAGGTCATAACTCGCCCCACTGCAATAACGGTACTTTTGCTCTGTTTTAAATAGTTGCTTATGGTATAACCATATTTCAGTGTCAACAAACGAGAAAAATTGATTCCCATCAAGTAATCTTCAATGGCACGCATGTAGGCGGAAGCCCCAAGATTGTCGTATTCGGAAAGATCCTTTGCCTCACGCACCCCTCGAAGGATTTCTTCCTCCGTCTGGGAATCGATCCACACCCGTCGTTTTTCTTTCGCTCCCACACCTGCCATCTGGTCCACCAGACGATAGATGTATTCTCCCTCTCGCCCAGAGTCGGTACAGACGTAAATGCAGGAAACGTCCTCACTGTTTAATAATTTCTTTACTATTTCAAACTGTTTTTTTACCGATGGAATCACTTCATATTTGTATTCCTTTGGAAAAAAGGGAAGTGTCTCCATGGACCATCGCTTTAAAGCCGGATCATACGCATCGGGATAACACATGGTGACCAGATGTCCAACACACCAGGTAACATAAGCATCCTCTGCCTCTAAATATCCGTCACGTCTTTTGCAATTCAACTTTAATGCCTTTGCAAACTCCTGGGCTACACTTGGTTTTTCTGTTATGTATAATGATTTCATTTTTGTCCAACTTTCTGCTTATTCACGGATGAGGAATCGGAAATATCCTTATAATTCCTCTCCTAGTCTCTTGATACAGAGACCATCAGAATGCCATCCTCCACCTGAATGGTTCCCTCTTCCTCCACCAGCTCGTTGCTGATGCCAAGGCTGATTCCGAGAGTCAGCGTTTCATTCTGAAGAGGATATTTAAATCCCGTCAATGTAATCCCCGTCACCTTCTCCGTATAAGGAATCAGAGAGATAAATTCCTTATCTTTGTGATTTTTCTTCATCTTTAATATGCCAGAATGGGCCTTGTCCATCATAAAAATACGATTGTGCGGATCCAAGATTTCCCCCTGGATGCCCTGGGAAAGGAGCATAGACAATAGTCCCACATTAGCAAAGGAATGGTCAAAACGACTGCCAAGACCACCAATCATCGTAATTTTATCTGCTCCCTGTTCCATGGCCCAAAGAAGGGCTAAGTGGGTATCGGTATAGTCCTTCTCCGGTGGAAAAGTCTCAATGGGCACTGCACTGTTTCGATATTTTGTCAAAATCTCTGGCGGCAGACTATCAAAATCTCCCAAAATATACTGCACCGGCATTTCTGCCTGATCTGCGTAGAGAAGTCCCTTGTCTGCTGCCACAATGATATTTTCTTCTGTCTGATCTAGGGAAAGGTTACGAAGCCAGTTCACATCTACCCTTCCCCCTGTAATGATCCATATATGTCTTACCATTTCTTTTTGTCCTTCAACTCTTCGTAGAGCAGCTTATAGTTATCATAGCGACTCTGACTGATTTCGCCCTCTGACAGGGCATCTTTCACCCCGCAGATTGGCTCATTGATATGGACACACCCCTGAAACTTACAGTAGGGCTCATGCTGCGTAAATTCTGGGAAGAATTCTTTCAAATCTTCCTTTTCCATTCCCTCCACATAGAAGGAACTAAATCCCGGCGTATCCATAATATAAGTATCTTCCCCAATCGGAATCAATTCCGAATGTCTCGTAGTGTGCTTTCCTCGTTTAATCTTCTCACTGACGGAACCTGTCTCCATCTTAAAATCAGGACTTACCATATTAAATATGGAGGATTTTCCTACACCGGATGGTCCTGCCAAGGCGGTGGTTTTTCCCTTCAGTATTTCCTTGATTTCTTCGATTCCCTTCTGTTCATATACACTGGAAGAGAGAACTTCACAGCCACAGTTTCGGTAGATATCCTTGATTTCCTGCAAATAGGCATCGGATACCAAATCTGCCTTATTAAAGCAAATCACCGTCTTTACCTGCTGCCGTTCCATACCAATCAAAAAACGATCTAAGAGATTTAAATTGGGATCCGGCTCTTTTAGCGCAAATACAACCAAAGCTTGATCGATATTTGCCACATTAGGGCGAATCAATTCCTTCTCTCTCGGAAGAATTCGCTTGATATTTCCTTCCATTTTTTCTTTACTCAGTACATCAATGATTACACGGTCACCTACCAGCGGTTTTTCCTTTCGATTACGAAAAACACCTTTTGCCTTACATTCAAAAAGCCCTTCCTTTTCTACATATACGTAATAGAATCCGGCAATCCCTTTTACAATTCTGCCTTCCATTAATTACTCACCTTTTCTACGTCCACGCTATAGCTGTCAATCTCATTGCCATCTACATACACAGTTACCACACCGGTTCCTTCCACATAACCGGAAAATTCTAGGGAAAATGGAAAGTCACTGCGGGAAAGAGTTCCATCAAATATAGTTTTTGTATGACCACTCTGACTTAATACCAATTTTACCGTTCCGCTTTCCACATCATCTTCATATGGACATGCGATGGTTACTTTTCCTTCGTAGGATGCGTTGGCAGCTGAAGAACCTTTGCTAATTACTACATTAATCTTTGTTCCTGCGCTCACCTTCGTGTTCTTTCCCGGATCCTGAGAAATGATGGTTCCCACCTCGTATTTATCACTGTAAGCCTCTGTTACCTTACCTAATTTTAGATCATTGTCTGCTAACAATTCCTTGGCAACTTCCTTTGTACGTCCTATTACGGAAATAACGGAAACCTTCTTTGGTCCTTTACTGATGGTAAGCACTACCTTACTGCCGTACTCTGCCTTTTCCTTGCCTTCCGGTGTCTGTGCCATAACATAGCCTTCTTTGTATTTATCACTGTAGTCTTCCTCTGTGGATACACGGAATCCTTTCTCCATCAGCATTTCTTTTGCCTTGTTTTCTTTCTTTCCTACGGTATCTGGCACATCCACATTGTCTTTTCCTTCACTTACTACAAGAATAATCTCTGTGCCTTCCTCCACTTCGGAACCTCTAACTAAACTCTGACGGATAACATAGTCCTTCTCCACATCGTTGGAGACTTCTGTCTCAATCTTTGGAATCAGATTCAGGGCTTCTACCTCCGCCATGGCGTCATCCATATGTTTTCCTGTTACCTGAGGAACCAGTACCAGTTTTCCCATTGCCTCTGTTGTAGTTTTCTCTTCCGTAGATACCTCCTGCACCGCTTCCGTTGTACCAGGCGTTTTGTTGCTTCCACCAGAGCCTCCCAGTTTGCTGACAATAAAGCTGATGAAAATAATCGCAAAGATAATTCCCACTATTACCGTAAGAACCATAATAATCTTTTCCAGCTTTGGATCCATCTCCTCACCGCTGTGGAAAATTTCTTCCTCTTTTTCCTCTTCTTTCACCGCTCTTCGGATTGGCTCCTTACCTGCCCCTCTGGCTGCCTTAATCTTTTCTACATCCTCCTTTGGCATTACAATGGTAGTACCCTGTGCAATAGTCTGCTTTTTGGAAGAAACATAAGCTCCATCGGGACTGTCAAATACACTTTTTAAATCCTGAATCATGGAAGTAATGGTGTCATAACGAAATTCTGGTTTTTTATTGACTGCCTTTAAGATAATTTTTTCCAGACTTCTTGGAATATTGGCACTTTCTTCCTCTGTAAATACCACTTCGTCCTGCAAATGCTTCAGTGCCACCGTAACAGCATTGTCCCCGTCAAATGGAACATGACCTGTTACCATCTCGAACATGGTAATTCCCAGGGAATAAATGTCACTTCTGCTGTCCACATATCCGCCTCTGGCCTGTTCCGGTGAAAAATAGTGTACAGAGCCAATGGTGGCTGTGGTAATGGTGTTTACGTTGGAAGCTCTGGCGATGCCAAAATCTGTCACTTTCGCTCTTCCATCGTTGGTAATGATGATATTTTGCGGTTTGATGTCACGATGTACCGTGTCATTGTTATGTGCCGCCTCGATACCCTGTGCAATCTGAATAGAAAGATTTACCGTCTGCTGTGCATTCAATTTTTTATTATTTTTAATGTATTCCTGCAGGGTTACTCCTTCCACCAATTCCATTACAATATAATGAAGTCCAGCTTCCTCTCCCACATCGTAAATATTTACAATATTTGGGTGAATCAATCCCGCCGCAGACTGCGCTTCCACATGAAAACGCTTTACAAAGTCGGCATCTTTCTCAAATTCTTCTTTTAAGACCTTGATGGCCACATACCGATTTAATCGGTGACATTTTGCTTTGTAAACGTGGGCCATGCCTCCGGTCCCAACTAATTCGATAATCTCGTATCTATTTCCTAAAATCGTTCCGGCCTGCAGCATGTTCTTCACCTCACTTCACTTTCTGCAACAACTACTGCGATATTGTCCAGACCGCCCTCTTCATTCGCACGTTCTATGAATCGTTCTACAACCTGGGTCAGTTCTATTTTTTGTCCTAGTATCTTTTCTATTTCTTCGTCAGAGAGCATATTGGAAAGTCCATCGGAACAAAGCAAAATGCGATTTTCCGGTTCCCAATCCAGTTGAAAAAAGTCTATCTTGATTTCTTCTTCCACACCCAGCGCTCTGGTAATCACATTTTTCCTAGGATGATTTTTCGCTTCTTCTCTAGTCAATTCCCCATTTCTTACCAGTTCCTCCACCAGAGAATGATCCTTGCTAATCTGTTTCAACTGTCCATCCCAAAGATACATACGGCTGTCGCCGATGTTCATAACATAGATCTCATTTTCCCAGACGGTGGCTGCCACAAAAGTAGTTCCCATGCCATCATATTCTTCCTTGCTCTTTGACAGGACAAACAGTTCCTGATTTACCAGCTCTATGGCTTCCTTCATCACACAGACCGGTTCTTCCTTTCCAATCTGAGAGGCCACGTCCACAAACCGCTCCACCGCAAAGGAGGAGGCTTTGTCTCCCGCCTTATGACCGCCCATGCCATCTGCTACAATGTACAGATTGGAAAGTTTTCCCACTGGCTGGTCTGAAAAATAGATATAATCCTGGTTCATGCTTCTCTTTTGTCCGATGTGGGTCATTCCATAAGATTCCAATTTACTCTCCTCCTTTCTTTTTATCGTTATATCGTTTTCGAAGCTGTCCACACGCCGCTTGGATATCGGACCCCATCTCTCGGCGAACAGTGGCATTAATATGATTTCGCTCTAAAATACTTCTAAAATGTTCCACAGATTCTCTGGCAGAACGCTTATAATCCCTCTCCTCAATCGGATTTACCGGAATCAGATTCACATGACACAGTTTACCAGAAAGACGTTTTACCAGTTCCTTTGCATGTTCCTCCTTGTCATTTACCCCTGCCACCAGACTGTACTCAAAGGTAATGCGGCGTCCAGTCTCTTTAATATAGTAGTCGCAGGCCTCCATAATCTCATCGATGGAGTACTTATTGGCAATCGGCATCAATTCTTTTCTCATGGTGTCATTTGGCGCATGTAGGGAAATCGCCAATGTAATCGAGAAATCTTCCTTTGCCAGATCATATATTCTTGGCACCAGCCCGCAAGTGGACACAGTGATATTTCGCTGGCTAATATTCAGTCCCTTTTCATCCGTCAACATGCGAATAAATTTTACAATGTTATCGTAGTTATCGAAGGGTTCTCCCGTTCCCATCACCACCAC
Source organism: uncultured Lachnospiraceae bacterium (assembly GCA_964386955.1). GTDB lineage: Bacteria > Bacillota > Clostridia > Lachnospirales > Lachnospiraceae > SIG292. The sequence goes on along the minus strand of CAYLUV010000022.1, from coordinate 9,433 downwards.
GTTGGAAACTCGCTCCCCTGTGGTCTTTTGAATGTAGTATATCTGATTTAAAAGCTCAGAAACTTCTAAATGTCTCGTAAGTCCCCCCAAAGTAGAGGCACAGAAGCGACATCCCATTCGACATCCCACCTGGGAGGAGATACATACGGAATTGCCATGATGGTATTTCATCAGTACCGTCTCGATAATATTTCCGTCTTTTAATTCAAAGAGAAACTTTGTGGTGCCATCCAGTTTGGAGACATATCGTTCCACCTCTTTGATGGAAGTAAATTCCACCTCTCCCGCCAATTTTTCCTTCAATGCCTTCGGAATATTGGACATCTCATCATAGCTTTGCACCAGTTTTTTGTGTATCCATTCATAAATCTGTCCAGCACGAAACTTTTTCTCATTTAGTTGTAAAATCAATGCATTCAGCTCGTCATACGACAATGACCTTAAATCAGTCATATATTATATCCTCCTGAATTTGGCAATATAGAATCCATCAGTCTCATGTACCCCCGGAAGAAGCTGCAGATAGCCCTTTTTTGCCTCCTCTTTTAAAGGCTCTGGCACCTGTTCGGAAAAATCCACCGCCTCAAAGGGAAGATTTTCTAAAATCCAGCTTCGATTGCCATCATTTTCTTCCTTAGTCACCGTACAAGTGGAAAACACAAGGATTCCACCCGGTTTCACATAGGAAGATGCGTTTTCTATAATCTTTCTTTGCAGTGGAACCAGTTCCTGAATCCGTTCCTCTGAAGTGTTATACTTAATATCATTTTTGCGGGCCAGAATACCGAGACCTGAACAAGGCACATCTGCAATAACCAAATCTGCTTTTTCTGCCAATGTCTCATCTTTTTCTGTTCCGTCAAATACTTCTGTCTCTATGATTGTAAATCCACACCGCTCCACATTTTCCTCAATCAGATCAATCTTATGCTGAGATACGTCTCTGGATATTACCTTTCCCTGTCCCTGCTGTTTTTCTATAAGATCTGCAATGTGAAGAGATTTTCCACCCGGCGCGCTACAAACATCCACCACCAGATCATCCTTCTTTGGATCTGCAATCTGTCCCACCATGGCAGAACTTTCATCCTGCACACAGATAGCACCTTCCCGAAAGAGGGAAAGACGGCCAAGGGAATCATACCCCTTGATTTTAAGAATATAAGGAAGATATGCTCCCTGGGAGACTATGATATTCTCCTTCTCCAAGGCCTCTACTGCCTCTTCCATAGAAATCTTAGAAAGATTCACTCTGACACAGGTTTCTGGATTGCGAATAGAACCTGCTGCCATCTCTTTTACCTGATCATAATCGTAGCTTTCACTCCATTTTTCCAGAATCCACTGTGGAATGGAGTAACGCACAGAGAGATACTCGTAAGGTGTTTTTGTCTCATCTGGCAGAGTGATTTCCTCCCTCTTTCGCACAATATTTCGAAGCAAGCCGTTGACAAAACCGGAAAGGTTACGAAAACCTCTCTTTCTCGCCAATTTTACTGCTTCGTTGCAGGCCGCAGATTCCGGCACCTGCTCCATAAATAAAATCTGATAGAGAGACATGCGCAAAAGACAGCGAATCAATGGTTTTTGTTTGTTCATCTTTTTGGAAGAAAATTGGTTCAGCACATAGTCAAGGTAAATCTGCTGCTCCAAGGTTCCCTCCAAAAGTCTCGTCATAAAGGCGCGGTCTTGTTTACTTTCAAACTGATGGCGAAGCAAAAGGTTGGAAAGCCCCTGACTGCTCATCACCTTTTTGCGGTCAATGTCCACCAACAGCAAAAGGACTTCTTCTCTTGGGTTACTCTGCTGCATTTTCACCTAACCTCATTCCTATTTCCATCTGGTTACCCACCAAAAATGCCTGGGTGTTCATGCGTTTCTTTCCCTGAAGCTGTAATTCCAGAATCTGCAATGCATTTTCCCCGCATTTAACAGTGAAAGAACGTTTATCCTTCGCTACAACGGTTCCATTTTCCTCATTTCCTTCATAAGGCACTACATCACTGTCCCAAATCTTCATGGTTTTTTCATTCCACACGGTATAAGCGCTTGGCCAGGAATTTAATCCACGAATCAGACGCTCGATGGAAGCCGCATCTTTGTTCCAGTCAATGGAGCCCAGCTCTTTTGTGAGCATGGAAGCGTAACAGCTCTTGGCATCGTCCTGCGGTGTTCTTGGGGCAGTTCCCGCCTCCAACTGACGCAAGGTTTCTAAGATAAGCGGACCACCTAAGACAGAAAGTTTGTCATGGAGTGTTTCTCCTGTTTCCTTTGGATCCATCTTCACCACTTCTTTTAAAATCATATCTCCTGTATCCAAGCCCTTTGCCATATACATGGTGGTAACGCCAGTCTCTTTCTCTCCGTCGATAATGGACCACTGCATTGGTGCAGCTCCTCTATATTTTGGAAGCAAGGAGGCATGTACGTTGATACATCCATACTTTGGAATATTTAAGATGCTCTCTGGAAGAATCTGTCCAAATGCCACAACAACGATGGCTTCTGGCTCCATCTTGCGGATTTCTTCTACCACAGCTTCCTCTCGAATCTTTACCGGCTGATACACCGGAATATTGTGTTCTAATGCTTTTTCCTTCACCGGTGGAAATGCCATAGCCTTTCCCCTTCCCTTTGGTTTGTCCGGCTGGGTAAATACTCCCACCACCTCATGGACCTCCAACAGGGCTTCCAGGGTTGGAACGGCAAATTCCGGTGTTCCCATAAATACTACTCTCATACTTTTATTATTCCTCTTCGCTTTCTACATCATGTACTGGTTCGTTGGCTCTTTCTGGATACATGATTCCATCCAAATGATCCAGTTCATGGCAGATACATCTTGCCAGTAAACCTTCCGCTTCAATCTCAAATTCATTCATTTCTTCGTCAAAGGCTCTGCAGGTTACATACATTGGACGAGTAACAGAGGCACATTTTCCTGGAAGGCTTAAACATCCCTCGTCATCTGTCTGTGTTTCTTCACTGCGGTATGTGATTTCTGGGTTGATCAATGTCAATGGGTTGTCATCCATAACATCAATTACAACGATACGTTTTAAAATACCAACCTGTGGTGCAGCAAGACCAACACCTCTTGTTTCATACATTGTCTCAAACATATCATCGATCAATTCCAAAATCTTTGGAGTTACCTCTTTTACTGGTTTACATACTTTTTTCAGGACATCGTCCCCCATAATACGAACGGTTCTCATTGCCATGGTTCTATTCTCCTTTATCTTCTTAATTTTCTATTTATTAGTAAATCCCCATAGGATTTTTATCATAGTACAAATGCACCTTCTTAAAAATGTCCTCTCCCTTCGTATATTCCTCAGACATTTTGCGAAGTCTGCTCAGTTCCTCCCCATTTTTCCCTTTGATATAGAGAACTCTGCGGTAGGTATCCTTTATCTTTGGAAATGCCCCCTCAGAGGGTCCAATAAATTGAAGGGTTTCCTCTGTACAGTGGGCTTTCAAGTGTTCACTTATCTTTTGTAATGCCAAAATGCCATCCTCTTCCTTGGATGAGGTACAAAAGATCACCAACATCTCATAAACCGGAGGATATTTTAACATGCTTCGGTACATCAGTTCCTGCTCATAAAATTCCTCGTAATTTTGTCTGCCGGATGCGATGATGGCATAATGTTCCGGCTGATAAGTCTGAATAATGACCTTTCCCGGTCGTTTTCCTCTTCCGGCCCTTCCCGCTGCCTGGGTTACAAGCTGAAAGGTCTTTTCGGAAGCCCGAAAATCACCGGAATGAAGAGACAAATCCGCCGCCAAAATCCCCATAAGGGTAACATTGGAAAAATCGTGTCCCTTGACAATCATCTGGGTTCCCACCAAAATGTCCGCCTCACCCTTAGCAAAGGCAGAAAGCATCGCGTCATAGCTATCCTTCTTTCTGGTGGTATCAAAATCCATCCTCATCACTCTAGCCTCAGGAAATTCTCGGTAAAGAGCCGCCTCCACCTTCTGGGTTCCCACTCCAAATCCGGCAATATGTTTGCTTCCACATTCAGGACATACCTTCGGCACGGCTCTTCCATATCCGCAGTAATGACAGGACATCCTGCCGCCCCGGTGATAGGTTAAGGAAACATCACAGTGTGGGCATTTTAGTACATGTCCGCAGGCACGACAGCTGACAAATCCAGCAAATCCTCGGCGGTTTAAAAAGAGCATAATTTGCTCTCCTCGCCGCAGTCGATCTTCCATGTCCGCCCGCAGTTCCCTACTAAACATGGAGCGATTTCCCTCCTTCAATTCTTCCCTAAGATCCACTGTTGTAACCTGGGGAAGTGCCATCTGATTGGCTCTCTGGTTTAAAATCCAAAGGCGGTACTCTCCACTTCTCGCTTTTTGATAGGCCTCCATAGAGGGAGTGGCCGATCCCAGCACCACACTGGCATTGCAAAGTTTCGCCAGTTGAATGGCGGTTTCTCTGGCATGATATTTCGGTGACATCTCACTTTTGTAAGCGCCCTCGTGTTCCTCATCTATAATGATCAAGCCCAGATTGGAAAATGGAGTAAACAGCGCCGATCTTGGACCGATCATAATGTCAATCTCCCCTCGCTGCGCCCGCAAAAATTGATCATATTTCTCTCCTTTGGAGAGCTTGGAATTCACAAAGGAAACCCGGTCACCAAAATAGGTGTAAAAGCGATTCACCGTCTGAAAGGTAAGGGAAATCTCTGGAATCAGTACAATCACCTGTCTTCCCATCTCCAGCACCTTGCGAATCAAATTCAGATAAACCTCTGTCTTTCCACTTCCCGTCACCCCGTGAAGCAGATAGTTTTTTCGAATGCCTCCTTCGTAATCCCTGCAAAATTCATCATAGACCAGTTGCTGTTCTGGATTCAACTGGTGAATCTGATGGGTTGCCATGGGATGTTTCACTGGATTTCGAAATCGTCTCTCGGATTCCAGCACTAACACCCCCTCCTTCTCCATGGACTGTATGGTAGAAAGAGAAATATGCTCCTCTTTTCGCACAAGGCTGTAGGATAAACCATTTTGCAGCATCAGACGGGAAAGAACCCGCTCCTTTGCCCCATAATGTCTTCTTCTATAGAAGGAAAGTTTCTCCTGTGCCTCTTCCTGATTTAACAACAGGCGAAGATGCCGCTCTTCCTCCTGGTTCATTTTTTCCTGTACCGGAAGGACGGTTTTTAGTGCCTGAATCATGGTGGAACCATATTCCTCCTTCATCCACACCGCAAGTTCCATCAGCCTTCTCTGGCTTTCAATCTCATTATCCTTAATATCAATCATGGATTTGATTCGATCTGGATGAAAATCCGGCACTTCCTTCAGTCCCACAATATAGCCGGTGCGGCTTCGATTGCCGTTTCCAAAGGGAACCACCGCAATCTTTCCCAGCGCCGCCTTTTCTTCTAACTCCTGTGGCACCTTATATTCAAATATTTTATCCACCGCCTCATGGGCGATATCTATAATAATATCTGCAAACAATTTATTTCCTTGCCTCTAACAGTTCCATCACTGTCTCTTCTTCATTCATGTGGTATTTCACACCTTTGATTTCCTGGTAAGTCTCATGTCCTTTGCCCGCCAGTACCACAATATCTCCCGGCTGTGCATGGGTCATGCAGTAATCAATGGCCTCTTTTCGGTCAATAATCTCGATGTATTTGCCCTCTGTCTTGGAAATACCAGTGATAATATCATCGATAATAGCCTGTGGTTCCTCAAATCTTGGGTTATCGGAGGTAATAACAGTGAAATCTGCCAATCTACCGGACACTTCTCCCATCTCGAAACGTCTGGATCTGGCACGATTTCCACCGCAGCCAAACATACACACCAATCTTGGTGGATTGTAAGCGCGCAGTGTCTTTAAGATACTCTCCAGGGATACTGCATTGTGAGCGTAGTCAATGATCAATGTATAGTCATCTCCCGTTGGAACAATCTGCACTCTTCCCTTTACTTTCAAATATTTTAACACCTCATTGATGGTGTCTGTATCTACAGCAAAATGTCTCATCACTGCAATGGCACCCAAGGCATTATATACACTAAAATAGCCCGGTACCCCTACCTGAATCTCAGCCTCTAAGAGTCCCTTCAATGTAAAATCCACACCAAGATAGTCGATATCTCTCGCCAATTTCACATCACTGGCCTGCAGCATCGCATCCTCTGTTAAACCGTATGTCTCTATCGGACAAGTGGCATCCTTTGTAATCTCAGCAAAATGGGGATCATCCATGTTGGCAATTCCCTGTTTGCACTGCTTAAATAAGAGAGATTTGCAGTAGAGATATTCCTCAAAGCTCTCATGTTCATTTGGACCGATATGGTCTGGAGAAAGGTTGGTAAATAAGCCATAATCAAACAGAATACCTGCTGTTCTATGAAGTTTCAATCCCTGAGAAGAAACCTCCATTACCACCACATCACAACCTGCTTTTACCATGCGGTCAAAGAAATAGTGGATGTCATAAGATTCCGGTGTGGTGTTATTTACTGGAATGTGTTCCTCACCGATTACAACCTCGATGGTACCAATCACACCAACTTTATGACCTGCTCGTTCCAAAATAGAGCGAATCATGTAAGTGGTGGTAGTCTTTCCCTTTGTACCTGTCACACCGATCACTTTTAATTTTTCTGCCGGGTGTCCAAAATAGGCCGCAGAAATCAGTGCCATAGCATATCTTACATTTTCCACCTGAATTACCGTAACCTGTTCCGGCACTTCCACAGGATGCTCTACCACTAAGGCAACGGCACCTTTTTCTACCACATCACTGGCAAATGTATGGCCATCCACAACTGCCCCTGGAATACAGAGAAACAAATCTCCCTCTCCCGCTTTTCTGGAATCATTTATTACGTTTTGAATCTCTACCTCCACAGAGCCCTGCAGACACTGGTAGGTAACGCCATCTAATAATTCAATTAACTTCATATTAAAATTTATACCTCCATGAAAAATCAGTTTCATTCTCATATTTTATGCAAAAAAGGCATAGCTCACCACTTTGCATACTTACTTGTATTTTAACCCCATTGGTACACTTGCGTCAAGGGTTGCATTTTCTTCGGTCTTACTCTATTCCCTTCTATATTTTCCTATGTAAGCTAACATAAAAATACCCATTTACACAAAAAGGGCAGGCTGCTTTTGATGCAGCCTACCCACCTTAGAATCTATTATTTTGTATATGCCGTCAATGTGTCATCCTTCACATCGATTACAATGGTATCTTCCGCTCGTACCTGATCCGCCAAAATCAGTCTGGCAGCCAGTGTCTCCACATATTTTTGCAAGTAACGTTTCAGTGGTCTCGCGCCGTATACCGGATCGTAACCACCATCAATGACGTAATCCTTTGCAGCCGGTGTCAGCTCAATGGAAAGTTCCTTATCTGCCAATCGTTTGTTCAAATCCTGTACCAGAAGATCCACGATGGCACCAATGTTATCCTTGGTAAGAGGTTTAAAGAGAATAATTTCATCCAGACGGTTCAAAAATTCTGGTCTAAAATGTCCTTTCAGATCATTCATAACCATGTTTTCTGCCTCCGTCTTAATCTCGCCCTGTTCATCAATGCCATCCAGCAGATACATGGAACCGATATTGGAGGTCATAATCAAGATGGTATTTTTAAAGTCCACGGTTTTTCCTTTGGAATCGGTAATTCGACCATCGTCCAAAACCTGCAAAAGAACATTAAATACATCTGGATGGGCTTTCTCGATTTCATCAAAGAGTACTACAGAGTAAGGTTTTCTTCTTACAGCCTCCGTAAGCTGACCTCCCTCCTCATAACCAACATATCCCGGAGGCGCTCCAATCAGTCTTGCCACAGAATGTTTCTCCATATACTCACTCATATCAATACGGACAATATTCTGTTCGTTGTCAAAAAGGCTTTCCGCCAAAGCCTTGGCAAGTTCTGTTTTACCTACACCAGTAGGTCCGAGGAACAAGAAAGAACCGATTGGTTTCGTTGGATCTTTGATTCCTGCTTTGGAACGGATAATGGAATCTGTCACCTTCTGAACACCTTCCTCCTGTCCCACCACTCTGGCATGTAAGATGTGATCCAGATTCAAGGTCTTATTTCTCTCGCTTTCCGTCAGCTTCGCCACTGGAATACCCGTCCATTTGGAAATGATCTTGGCGATTTCTTCCTCTGATACACTTTCGTGAACCAATTTTCGCTCTTCTGTCTTTGCCTCCAGTTCTTCCAATTCCTTTTGTAAAGAAGGAAGCCGTCCGTACTGCAATTCTGCCACTTTGTTCAGATCATAATTTCTTGTGGCAATGGCAATCTCGCCCTGTACCGCCTCTATCTCTTCTTTTACCTTCTGTACCTTCTCCACCGCGGACTTTTCATTGTCCCAGGTAGCTTTGGCAGTCTGGAAACTTTCTCTCAGCTCAGAGAGTTCCTTCTGCAGCACCGTCAGACGATCCTGACTGAGACGGTCTGTCTCTTTTTTCAGTGCCGCCTCCTCGATCTCCAGCTGCATAATCTTTCTTTGTACCTCATCCATCTCCGCCGGCATGGAATCCAACTCTGTCTTAATCAATGCACAGGCCTCATCCACCAGGTCAATGGCTTTATCCGGAAGAAATCGATCAGAAATATATCGGTTGGATAAGGTTGCCGCTGTTACCAAGGCCCCATCGGTAATTTTAACCCCATGATATACCTCATAGCGATCTTTCAGACCACGGAGAATGGAAATGGTATCTTCCACCGTAGGTTCGTCCACCGTAACAGGCTGGAAACGACGTTCCAAAGCCGGATCTTTTTCAATCAATCGATATTCATCTAAGGTAGTGGCACCGATGCAGTGAAGTTCCCCTCTGGCAAGCATTGGTTTTAACATATTGCCCGCATCCATAGAGCCTTCCGTCTTTCCTGCACCCACAATGGTGTGTAGTTCATCGATAAAGAGAATAATCTGCCCATCGCTGTTTTTCACCTCATCGAGAACCGCTTTCAAACGTTCCTCGAATTCGCCACGGTACTTAGCACCTGCCACCAAAGCACCCATATCAAGGGCAAACAATCGTTTATCCTTTAAGCCCTCCGGCACATCGCCCCGGACAATTCTCTGGGCCAATCCCTCTACTACTGCAGTTTTACCAACACCAGGCTCCCCAATCAGCACTGGATTGTTCTTGGTCTTTCTGGAAAGGATACGGATTACGTTACGAATCTCGTTGTCTCGACCAATCACCGGATCCAGTTTTTGCTGTTTTGCCTTTTCCACCAGATCATAACCGTATTTTTCCAGAGTATCGTAGGTTGCCTCCGGGTTGTCAGAGGTTACTTTCTGATTGCCTCGTACAGTAACCAGTGCCTTTAAAAATTCATCCCTGGTAATGCCAAAGCTTTGAAAGAAGCTCTTCATATCCTTGGAAGCATTTTTAAGT
>CAYLUV010000021.1:0-19329 GCA_964386955.1 uncultured Lachnospiraceae bacterium | reverse complement strand
GTGTGTTATAATGTACCAGTCAATGGGTGTAAAAAAATGTTCTTAAAAGGGGAGGCACAATATGGACAATACACTGGCAGAAATAGCGGATTCCCTGGAAAAAGGACGATGCAAGCGGGTGAAAGATCTGGTAAGAATGGCGGTAAATGAAGGCTATTCTTCTGGTAAAATTTTAGAAAATGGATTGTTAAAAGGAATGGAGAATGTGGGCCGCCGATTTCAGGTGGAGATGTTGGAGATTCCGGAGATTTTAGCCATAACCAGAGCTTTGAACGGAGGAATGGAAGTTCTTACAGATCTGTCTGAGGAAGGTGCAGCGGAAAAGACGGGAACAGCATTAGTGGGAACCATACGAGGGGATGTCCACGATATGGGGAAAAACCTGGTTCGTCTTATGATGGAGAGCAAGGGCTTTAAGGTGATTGATCTTGGAGTGGATGTTCCCCCACATCGATTTGTGGATGCGGCTCTTTCAGAAAAGGCAGACGTGGTTTGCTGCAGCGGGTTTTTACAGGAATCTGTGCTAGATATGAAACGAATGGTGAATGAATTTGATAACCGAGGACTTCGCAGTCAGGTTTATATCATGGTGGGTGGAGCGGCTACGAATGAAGAAATCGCCAGACAGATCGGTGCAGACTGTTATACGGGTGATGCGGTGACTTGCAGTGAAAAGGCCTACGAGTATTGCAGAAAAAAACACCGAAGAAAAGGGAAAATATTATAATTTGTTCCGGTAACCGAGCTTTTTTGTTTTTTTAAAAGTTTCAATCAAAACTATGACAAAAAGGCTTAGATAAAGAGCAAAATACTACTTATTTGAATGGTAGTTTCTTGATATGCCATTTGTTATAATAAGGATGGGATAAAGGAAGGATTTATTGTGGAGAGAAATAACATAAAAATCAGTGATCTTATCAATGTAGAAGAATATCAGGAAATGCAGGATAACTGGACAAAGGCCACAGGAATTGGGTTTATCACTGTAGATGCGGAAGGAAAACCCGTGACAAAACAGAGCGGCTTCACAGACTTTTGCCAGGCTCTTCGGGAAAAAGAAGAGTACCGAGATCTTTGTTATTTCTGTGACGACTGCGGCGGACGTAAGGCGAGAAAGATTGGAAAACCTTATGTATATACCTGTCATACAGGGTTGGTGGATTTCGCGATTCCTATTATGCTGGGAGATCAGTATGTGGGAGCGATTCTGGCAGGTCAGGTAAATGCACAGGACAAGGAAACTTTAAAACCAATCACAAGTAGAAAAGTGGATTGGGAAAAGGACGAGGAATTGGTGGAACTTTACAACAAGACTCCAAAAATGACTTTAGAGAAAATTCTTGCAGTGTCCGATGTTATCTTCGAAAGCTACAAATATTTCGCTGAGAAAGAATATGTCTACAAGGTAGACAAGGAATTGAAAGAAAAGAAACTGAAGCTGATGAAGGAGGAGAAACTGCGGATTGAGATGGAGAAATCCATCAAAGACGTGGAACTGAAGGCTCTCCATTATCAGATTAATCCACATTTCCTTTTTAACGTATTAAACACCATCGGTCGCCTTGCATTTTTTGAAAATGCCAAGATGACAGAAGATGTGGTATATGCTTTTTCTGACATGATGCGCTATGTACTAAAGAAAAGTTCCAATCAGTTAGGACCTTTGCGGGATGAACTGGCTCATGTAAATAATTACTTAAAGATTCAAAAGATCCGATTAGGAAGTCGTCTGCAGTACAATATACAGATGCCGGAGAAATTTATGGAAGTGAAGGTTCCTTTTATGTGTCTGCAGCCGATTGTAGAAAATTCCATCAAATATGCTGTGGAGAATCGAGCGGCAGGTGGTTCCATTATGGTGGAAGTCTACCAGAAAGAGCAAGACCTTTATGTGGAGGTTACCGACGATGGGGATGGCATTTCCAAGCAGAAGATACAGGAGATTTTAGATGGAGGTGCTTATCGCAATAATCACGAACACTCCGTAGGGCTTCACAACGTAAATTCCAGATTGAAGCTGTTCTACGGCAAGACATACGGTCTTGCTATTGAAAGTCCGGGAAAAGTCGGAGGTGGAACAAAGGTTACCGTTCGAGTGCCTTTAAACAGCAAGGGATTTGCGGTGGAAAAATAAGAGAAATATCTGGGAGGAAAAGATGTACAAGGTTTTGATAGTAGAAGACGAAGAACTTGAAAGAACGTCGCTAAAGATATTTCTGGAAGAGAACTTGTCAGATGTAAGAATTGTAGGAGAAGCAAAGAGCGGTTACGAAGCTATGGACTTTATTGACCGGGAGGATATCAATCTTCTACTTGTAGATATCAATATTCCGGGACCGGACGGACTTGAGATTATTAAGTACGCCAGAGAGAAACTGGAACAGGCGGTGATTATTGTTACCACAGCCTACGATGATTTTGATATCGCCCACACAGCCATCAAATTGAAGGTGGATGATTTTTTATTAAAGCCAATCCGCAAAGAAGTTTTGATCGAGACGGTACAGGCTTATGAGGATAAGCTGAATCATCAAGACAGTGCCGGACAGAGCAATAAGCTCATTGTAAAACTTGGCAATGAGATTCGCAAATGCTCTTACAAAGCATCTGTCGATCTTTTGAGAAAGTACATAGACAGTATTTATCAGGAATATAATGATGTAAATACCATTTCCAAGAAATTGCAGGAATTGGCCAAGATGATCTTAAAGATCAGTGAAGAACTTGGTGTCAATGAGGGCAATGAACTGGTAGTACAGACAGAGAAATTAAAGATTAAATATCTTTTATATAATAATAAACATGATGCCTACAACGAAGTTGTAAAGATGATTGATATATTATTTGACAAAGTCAATGTAAAAGGAAAGATAAGCGACGACGGCATGAAAGTCGTTGTGGATTACATTGAACGAAATATCAAGAAGGGCATCAGTCTTGAGGATGTTGCAAACCATGTCAACATCAGCACTTACTACTTGAGTAAGATATTCAAAAAGGAGATGGGAGTGAATTTCATCACCTACATTACTGACCGGAAGATGGAACTGGCAAAAGAGATGCTGGCTACCACAGATGTTCCGGTTCTAAACATTGCCTTGGATCTGGCGTATAACGAAGCGAACTACTTTAGTAAAGCGTTTAAGAAGAAAACAGGTTATACACCATCTGAGTATAGAGAAAAATTTAGCAAAAGAAAGGAAAGTGATCATGAAGCGATTTAAAATCAAAACAGAAGTTTGCTTCAGTGAAAATGCCATTGATATGCTTCAGACATTTAAGGAGAACAATGCAGTAATCATCACAGATGCATTTATGTTAAACTCCGGTGTGGCTGACGTTATCAAAAAGAAACTTTCTAATTGCGAAAACGTTGCTATCTTTAGTGACGTAGTTCCAGACCCACCAATGGATCTGATCGTAAAGGGAGTTGGTTTCCTTGTGGAACAGGATTGCCAGTTAGTTGTTGCCTTAGGTGGAGGTTCCTCCATCGATGCAGCCAAAGCAATCGTTTACATGGCAAGCAAGATGGATCCAGATAAGAAATATTATCTGGTAGCAATCCCTACGACCAGTGGTACCGGTTCTGAGGTAACTCAGTTTGCGGTTATCACAGATTCCAACACAGGAACCAAATATCCACTTGTGGATGATGCACTGATTCCTGATATGGCAATCTTAGATCCAGAGTTGGTTAAGACAGCTCCTCCGTTTATTACAGCGGATACTGGTATGGATGTTATTACACACGCAATTGAAGCATATGTTTCTGAAATGGCAAGTGACTGTTCAGACTGTCTGGCGGAAAAAGCCTGCGAATTAGCTTTCGAGTATCTTCCAAAATGCTACCGCAATGGATATGATATCAAAGCACGCGACAAAATGCACAGAGCTTCCTGTCTTGCTGGTATGGCATTTAACAGCGTAAACCTTGGTGTAAACCACGGCATCGCCCATGCCCTCGGCGCTATTTTCCACATTCCTCATGGAAGAGCAAATGCACTGATTCTTCCACATGTTATTGAGTTCAATGCGGATATGGCTCGCGATTCAGCAAAACACAGCAATGATCCAGCTAAAAAGTATCAGAAGATGGCCAGAGTGATCGGCCTCCCTGCATCTACCCCAAAAGTTGGCGTACAGAATCTGATTGATGAGATTACTCGTCTCTTAAAATACATGGACAGACCACTGTGTATTACAGACTGTGGCGTAACTCTGGAAGAGTTCGAAGCACAGAGGGATGAAATCATCAAGAGAGCCCTGAATGATGCTTGTACTGTTGCAAACCCAAGACCAGTACGTGCAGAAGATATCAGCAAGATTTTGGACAAAATTGCAAAATAATGCACTTTATTGCGCTGAAACACAAGGATTATTTCTGTATTAGCATGGAAAAAGGTGCAAATTGGCAAAAAAGTTGTCAAAAAAGTATCATCATATAGGGGTAATTTGTGCTATCTATAGCTTTTTGGACTAAAAATTATATTTTAATGGCAAGATTTTTTGTTCAATATGCTATATAATGTTTATATGAGTTAATTACCAATTACCTAGGTATCACCGCGTGATATCAGGAAAAAGAAGGAGGTCAATTATGCAAAAAGAAGCTTTAGGAATGATTGAAACCAAAGGTTTAGTTGGCGCTATCGAAGCAGCCGATGCTATGGTTAAATCTGCAAACGTATCCTTAGTTGGATATGAAAAAATCGGATCCGGATTAGTTACTGTAATGGTAAGAGGCGATGTAGGAGCTGTTAAAGCTGCTGTAGATGCTGGAACAGTAGCAGCAGACAAAGTTGGAACAGTTGTATCTAGCCACGTAATCCCAAGACCACACACTGATGTAGAGAAAATTCTCCCTCAGGCATAATTTAATCGATTAATGGAGGTAATATTCGATGAAAGATGAAATGATGAGCAAAATCATGGACGAAGTTATGAGAAAAATGGGCGGCGCAGAAACAGCAGAAGCAGATTGCGCATGCGCAGAATATGTTTGTGGCTTAACAGAATATGTTGGAACAGCTATGGGACATACAATCGGTTTAGTAATCGCTAACCTTGACAGCAATGTTCATGAATTATTAAAAATCGATCCTAAATACCGTTCAATCGGTATCATCTCTGACCGTGTAGGTGCAGGCCCACAGATCATGGCATGTGATGAAGCAGTTAAAGCTACTAACACAGAAATCGTTATGGTTGAATGCCCTCGTGATACAGAAGGCGGAGCTGGACATGGTTGCTTAATCGTATTCGGTGCAGAAGACGTTTCTGACGCAAGAAGAGCTGTAGAAGTTGCTCTTAAAGAAGTTGAAAGAACATTCGGTGATGTATACGGAAACTCCGCAGGACATCTTGAATTCCAGTACACAGCACGTGCTTCTTACTGCTGTAATAAAGCTTTCGGCGCTCCAATTGGTAAAGCATTTGGTCTTACTGTAGGTGCTCCATCTGGTATCGGTATCGTATTAGCAGATACAGCTACAAAGACAGCTACAATCGATCCTATTTCTATCGCTACTCCTGGTAACGGTGGAACAAGTTTCTCTAACGAGGTTAACTACTTCTTCTCTGGAGATTCCGGAGCAGTTAGACAGGCTATCGTTGGTGCAAGAGAAGTTGGTAAACAGCTCCTTAAAGCATTAGCTCCTGACGAACCACTTGAATCCGCAACTGTACCTTACATCTAAGATATAGGTTAGTTCACTTTATACGAAAGATCGGAAAATTCGTATAACATAAAATAAGAATTAGAGAGGTGTTTAACTGTGAGAAGTAAACGTTTTGAATATTTAGATCAAAGACCTGTTAACCAGGACGGTTATATTAAAGAATGGCCAGAAGTTGGTCTGATCGCTATGAACAGCCCATTCGATCCAACTCCTAGCATCAAAATTGAAAATGGCGTAGTAGTTGAAATGGACGGAAAATGCAGAGATGAATTCGACATGCTCGACATCTTTATTGCAGATTACGCTATCGACTTAGATAGAGCAGAAGAAGCTATGGCTAAAGATTCTCTTGAAATCGCTCGTATGCTTTGCGATATCAACGTAACAAGAGATGAAGTATTATATTATACAACAGCTATCACTCCTGGTAAATTAGTAGACGTAGTTAACCAGTTAACAGTATTAGAGGCTATGATGGGTATCACAAAGATGCGTGCTCGTAAACAGCCTGCTAACCAGTGCCACGTTACTAACGTAAAAGATAACATGATCCAGATCGCAGCTGACGCAGCTGAAGCAGCTGTTCGTGGTTTCGCTGAAATGGAAACAACAGTAGGTATCGTTCGTTACGCTCCTTTCAATGCTGTAGCTATCATGCTCGGTGCTAACGTAGGACGTCCTGGTATCTTAACACAGTGTGCTGTAGAAGAAGCTACAGAGCTTGACCTTGGTATGAGAGGTTACACAGCATACGCTGAAACAGTATCCGTATACGGAACAGAAGACGTATTCATGGACGGTGATGATACACCTTGGTCCAAAGCATTCTTAGCTTCTTGCTACGCTTCCCGTGGTATCAAGATGAGATTTACATCTGGTACAGGTTCTGAAGTACAGATGGGTATGGCAGAAGGAAAATCCATGCTTTACCTTGAAGCAAGATGTCTTGCTGTAACTCGTGGAGCTGGTGTTCAGGGTACACAGAACGGTTCCGTATCTTGTGTAGGTGTTCCTGCAGCTGTTCCTAGTGGTATCCGTGCAATCGCTTGTGAAAACTTAATCGCAGGTATGCTCGACCTTGAAAATGCTTCCTCTAATGACCAGACATTTACACATTCTGACCTTAGAAGAGTAGCACGTTCTATGCCACAGTTCATTCCTGGTACAGACTATATCTGTTCCGGATACTCTGCAACTCCTAACTACGACAACATGTTCGCAGGTTCTAACTGGGATGCAGATGATTATGATGACTGGTGTGCAATCCAGCGTGACTTAAGAGTTGACGCAGGCTTAAACCCAGCATCCGAAGAAGAAGTTGTTGCAGCTCGTAACAAAGCAGCAAGAGCTATCCAGGCTCTCTTTGCAGAACTTGGCCTTCCAGAAATTACAGATGAAGAAGTTGAAGCTGGTACATACGCTCGTGGATCTAAAGATATGCCAGACCGTAATGTAGTAGAAGACTTAAAAGCAGCAGAAGAAATGCTCGCTCGTGGTATCACAGGTATCGACTTCGTTAAAGCACTGTACAAAGGTGGATTCGAAGACGTAGCTAACTCTATCTTCGAAATCCAGAAAGCTAAAGTTGTAGGTGACTACTTACATACAGCTTCTATGCTTGACAGTGACTTCCACGTAATCAGTGCAGTTAACTCTTGCAACGATTACCACGGACCAATGACAGGATACCAGCTGAGCCCAGAAAGATGGGAACAGATCTCTAATATCCGTAAAGCTATTGATCCAGAAACAATCTAATAGGAAGGTGAGAACACATGGCAATTGATGAAAAATTATTAAAAAGTATTATCGCAGAAGTACTTAAAGATATGAACGCAGCAGCTCCAGCTCCTGCAGAAGAAGTTAAAGGTGACATCTGCATCGAAGAAATCGGTGATGCTCCAGTTGGAACAAACCCTAACGAAGTAGTTCTTGGTCTTGCACCAGCTTTCGGTGTTCATCAGACAACAAACATCGTTGGTGTACCTCACGGTAAGATCGTTAAAGAAATCATGGCTGGTATCGAAGAAGAAGGTGTTTCTTGCAGAATCGTAAAAATCTACAGAACATCTGACGTTTCCTTTATCGCTCATGATGCAGCTGAACTTTCTGGTTCTGGTATCGGTATCGGTATCCAGTCTAAAGGTACAACAGTTATCCACCAGAAAGACTTACCTAACTTAAGTAACCTTGAGTTATTCCCACAGTGCCCACTTATCGACCTTGATACATACAGACAGATCGGTAAAAACGCAGCTAAATATGCTAAGGGCGAATCTCCAATGCCTGTTACAGTAAGAAATGACCAGATGGCTAGACCTAAATATCAGGGTCTCTCAGCTCTTCTTCATATCAAAGAAACTGAACATGCAGATAGAAATAAAGCTCCAAAAGCTCTTAAAGTTACTATTAAATAAACGGAGGTGTCAGTTTTGGATCAGGAATTATTAGTAAGACAGATTATGCAGGAAGTATTAAAAAATATGCAGGGTGCACAGGCAGCTCCTGCAACAACAGTTACTGCAGCTGATTATCCATTAGGAGAAAAAATGCCAGAAAAGATCAAATCTGCTTCTGGAAAATCTCTTGATGAATTAACATTAGAAGGAGTTATCAGTGGCGAATTAACAGCAGCTGATTTCCGTATTACAAAAGAAACACTTGAATTACAGGCTCAGGTAGCTGACTCTGTAGGAAGAAAAACATTCGGTATGAACTTAAGAAGAGCTGGTGAGCTCATCCCTGTACCAGATGCTCGTCTTCTTGAAATCTACAACGCTTTAAGACCTTATAAGTCTACAAAAGCTGAATTATATGCTATTGCTGATGAATTAATCAACCAGTATGGTGCAACAGTTAGTGGTAACTTCGTTAAAGAAGCAGCTGACGTATACGAAAAGAGAAACAGATTAAAAAAATAGTCTTTTAATCTAACACGGAGGTGCGATATCAATGAAAATTATAGCGGGTGTTGATATTGGTAACTCTTCAACTGAAACCGCTCTTGCGAGAGTAGATGGAAAAACTGTACAGTTCATTTCCAGCGGTATCGTTCCAACAACAGGCATTAAAGGTACAAAACAGAACATTCACGGAGTATTCCGTTCATTGAAACAGGCCTTAGAAAAAGTTGGAATGGAAATCGAAGATCTCGATGAAGTGCGTGTTAACGAGGCAGCCCCAGTTATTGGTGATGTTGCCATGGAGACAATTACAGAAACCATTATCACTGAATCTACTATGATTGGACACAACCCTAACACACCTGGTGGGATTGGAATCGGAGTCGGTGAAACTTATCTCGTAGATAAGCTGAACGAAGTTAGACCGGGCAAAGATGTTATCGTTGTTATTCCGTCCAATATTTCATTTGATTACGCAGCACAGCTCATCAATACATATAATAAAAGTGTTAATATTACAGGTGCCATCGTCCAAAAGGACGATGGTGTCTTAATTAATAATAGATTAGATAAAAAAATCCCAATTGTAGACGAAGTTGACTTAGTTGACAAAGTCCCATTAGGGATGCTTTGTGCTGTCGAGGTAGCTGCAGTAGGCGGTGTAGTCGAAGTACTTTCTAATCCTTATGGTATTGCTACTCTGTTTAAACTTTCTTCTGAAGAAACAAAACAGGTAGTTCCAATTTCCCGTGCGTTAATTGGAAACAGATCAGCTGTAGTAATCAAAACTCCAGAAGGAGACGTTAAAGAAAGACGTATTCCAGCTGGTTCTATTGAAATTTTAAATCCAAAAAATAAAAAAGTTCAGGTAGGAGTTGACGAAGGTGCTTCCAAGATTATGGATGCAGTAAACTCCGTCCAGGAAATTCTTGATGTAAAGGGTGAACCGGGAACAAACGCAGGCGGTATGCTTGAGAAAGTTCGCCAGGTTATGAGTAACCTGACAAACCAGCATCCAAAAGATATCAAGATTCAGGACTTGCTTGCCGTAGATACATTTAATCCACAGCAGGTAAAAGGTGGTCTGGCCAACGAATTCTCTTTGGAGAGTGCAGTAGGTATCGCAGCCATGGTTAAGGCTGACAGACTTCAGATGGAGATGATCGCAGAAGAACTGACAGAGAAACTGAAAGTTCCTGTAAAAGTTGGTGGTGTAGAAGCAGACATGGCGATCCGTGGTGCTCTTACAACTCCAGGTACAAACAAACCATTAGCTATTATTGATATGGGTGCAGGTTCTACTGATGCTTCTATCATTAACCGCGAAGGTAAGATCAAATCTATCCATTTAGCAGGTGCCGGTAACATGGTTACATTGCTGATCAAATCCGAACTCGGACTTGACGATTTCGACATGGCAGAAGATATCAAGAAATATCCACTTGCCAAAGTTGAAAGTATGTTCCACATCAGACATGAAGATGGAACAGTACAATTCTTTGACAAACCATTAGATCCTAAGACATTTGCCAAAGTTGTATTATTAAAAGATGGCTTCTTAGTACCAATCGAAGGAATCTCCTCCCTTGAAAAAATCAAGATGGTAAGAGCTTCTGCTAAGAAGAAAGTATTCGTAACAAATGCGGTTCGTGCATTACAGAAAGTAAGCCCAACAAACAACGTAAGAGACATTTCCTTCGTAGTATTAGTTGGTGGATCTGCACTTGATTTCGAAGTGCCTCAGTTTGTAACTGATGCATTATCACAATATAATGTAGTAGCCGGAAGAGGAAATATTCGTGGATGTGAAGGTCCTCGTAATGCCGTAGCAACAGGCCTTGTAATGGCCTCTGTAGAAGAAGGTGAATAGTATGGGTAGTGTGGCCGAATTAGTAGCAAACACAGCATTTAAAGATAGACCGAGTGTAAAAGTGTTCTATGATTCTAATGCAGTGCAGCCAGAAAAACTCAACGCTATTTTACTTGGCATTGAAGAGGAAGGTATTCCATATGACCTTGCCGGTGTTCCAGATAGCGACGTTTACGAAATCGGTTTCAAAGCATGTAAGGCATCTCGCTTAGGCGTTGGAATCGGAGTTTCTGCAAGTAAGATCATTCTTCACTTCGAGAAGCTTGAAAAGAAACGTCCTATTTTTGAAATTGGGACTTTTGAAAAAGAGAATTATAGAATTATCGGTTCAAATTCAGCCCGTCTAGTAAAAAGAATGCCTTTTAAGGAATTCGTCTAGGCAATAAAGTTAAATGTAAGGAGGTGTGAAAGTGTCTCAGAAAAGTATCGGACTGATTGAAGCAATGGGTCTTTGTGCTGGTGTTACTGCAGCAGATGCAGCGGTAAAAAGTGCCAATGTTAACTTAATCGGTTATGAATATTCCAAAGGTGATGGTATGTGTACCGTTAAAGTAGAAGGTGATGTAGGAGCTGTAAAAGCAGCTTGTGCAGCAGGTTCTAAAGCGGCAGAACCACTTGGAGGCTGCAAGAGCGTAGTTGTGATTGCACGTCCTTCCAATGGCATTTTACCAACACTTATTTATAACAAAGAAAACGTTGGTGGTGAGTATCACTTAGCAACAGGCAAGAGACCAAAAGGTCAGAGTGCTGGCCCTGTTTTAGTCAAGAGATCAAAACCAGAAGTTGAAGCAGTTGCAGAACCTGTGGTAGAAGAACCTGTAATAGAGGAAACTCCTATCGTGGAAGAAGCTCCTGTTGATGAGACACCAGTTGTAACACCTGTTGAAGAAATAGTCGAAGAAACACCAGTTGAAGAACCTGTTGTTGAAGAACCTGTTGTTGAGGAAGTAACAGAAGAACCTGTTGCAGAAGAACCTGTAGAGGAAGTTGTAGAAGAGCCGGTTGCTCCTGTAGAAGAAGCACCAGCAGAAACACCTGCTCCAGAGGTTGTAGAAGAAGTAACAGAAGAAGTTGCGAAAGAAACACCAGAAGAAGCACCAGCAGAAGCTGACGACTCACTGGTAGTGAAGAGCACTTCAAGAGGTAAACGCGGTGGTAAAAGAGCAAAAAGCTCTAAAAAAGACAAATAATCACTCATAGGAGGAAATACGATGAACGCAGCTTTAGGAATGATCGAAACTAAAGGTTTAGTTGGCGCAATCGAAGCAGCTGATGCTATGACAAAATCTGCTAACGTAACATTAGTTGGATACGAAAAGATCGGATCCGGTTTAGTAACTGTTATGGTACGCGGTGATGTAGGTGCTACAAAGGCAGCCGTAGACGCTGGTGCTGTTGCAGCTGCAAAAGTTGGTGAATTAGTTTCCCAGCACGTAATCCCACGTCCACATAACGATGTTGAAAAAATCTTACCAGCAGTAGCTGAATAATAAGCTCTACTAGGCATAGAGAAAAGCAGGTGAATGATGTATACATCTAAGGAAGAATTAGTAAAACAGATTACTAAATTAGTTGTCGAAGAATTGACAAAAATGAACGACATGCTTGTTCCTATCGGTGTTTCTAATAAACATGTTCACCTTAGCAGAGCAGATATGGATGTTTTATTTGGAGAAGGTTCTGAACTTCATCCAATTAAAGATATGAAACAGCCTGGTCAGTACGCTTGTGAAGAGTGTGTAGGAATTAGAGGTCCTAGAGGCGAATTCAAAAAACTTCGTGTTTTAGGACCTTTAAGAGCTGAGACTCAGGTAGAAATTTCATTAACTGATGCTAGAGCAATTGGTGTGAAAGCACCAATTGCAGAATCAGGAAAACTTGATGGAACACCGGGTTGTGAAATTATTGGTCCATGTGGAACAGTAACGATCGACAAAGGTGTTATTGTGGCATTAAGACATATCCATATGACTCCTGTTGAGGCGAAAAAATGGGGCTTAAAAGATGGAGACGTTGTAAACGTTTCTACATTAGGCGGCGAAAGAAATGCTACATTAGGCGATGTATTAGTTCGTGTATCTGACAAATATGCGTTAGAGATGCATATTGATATCGACGAAGCAAATGCATGTTGCCTTGGCAACGATGATTTAGTTGTAATCGAAAAAAAATAAATTTAAAGGGTGAATTTAAATGAGTGAATATAATGAAACTCTCTTAGAGTTCGGAGACCTTATTCGCGAAAAAACATTTAACCCTTTTGAAGGCGAGCTGAAGGTAGGAGTTGACCTTGGTACAGCGAACATCGTGTTGGCTGTGGTTGACTCTGAGAATAGGCCGGTCGCTGGTGCAACCTATCCGTCTACTGTTGTAAAGGACGGAATTGTGGTTGATTTTATAGGCGCTTCAAAGGCGGTTCGAGAGATGAAGGCGGATCTGGAAGATATGCTCGGAGTTGAACTTCGATATGCTGCTACAGCAATTCCACCGGGAATTATGGATGGTAATGTTAAGGTTATCGCCAATGTAGTGGAGGCTTCCAATTTTGAAGTGTCTACCGTTATTGACGAACCTACAGCTGCAGCTACTGTACTTGGTGTAACTGAGGGAGCTGTTGTGGACGTAGGTGGTGGTACTACAGGAATTAGTATACTCAAGGATGGCAAAGTAGTATTTGTTGCAGACGAACCAACAGGTGGTACGCATATGAGTTTGGTATTAGCAGGTTACTACGGAACGACTTTTGAAGAAGCGGAAAAAATCAAAAAAGATAAAGAACGTGAATTTGAAGTATTTCCAATTGTAAAACCGGTAGTACAAAAGATGGCAGCCATCGTAAAACGCTTCATTCAAGGATACGATGTAGATACGATTTATGTTGTAGGCGGTGCTTGCAGCTTTACCGATTTTACAAAAGTATTCGAGAAAGAAATTGGCGTAAGAACGATTAAGCCGAAAGAACCATTACTTGTAACACCCCTTGGGATTGCGATGAATAGTAATTTGTAATAGGTGGACAACAATGAGTAAAATGAGTTTTGAAGAAGCCTTCATTTCCGTTGTGTCTGATTATGTTGTCCAGGAAGTTGTCAAGAGATACCTTGCACGCAGCAAGAAAGCATTGGTACTGTTCTCAGGTGCTCTGATTGGAATTCAGGAAGCATATGACTGTCTGAAAGAATTAAAGGAAGATGGATGGTCATTAA
Source organism: uncultured Lachnospiraceae bacterium (assembly GCA_964386955.1). GTDB lineage: Bacteria > Bacillota > Clostridia > Lachnospirales > Lachnospiraceae > SIG292. The sequence continues at coordinate 5,672 of CAYLUV010000021.1, read as the reverse complement.
CCGTTGCAATGAGCAAAAGTGCAAGCGAGATTATCTCTCCAGAGACAATTAAGGAGAAAATCGGACCGGATGCAATTTATGCAGAAGGCAATCCTGTAGATTACAGGAAACTGGTTGATGAGTGCAATTATGTAGTAATTCCAACCCTGACCATCAATACTACAGCAAAAGTAGCTAATGCAATCAACGATAATCTGTTGACAAATATCATCTACAGATCTATGAGTGTTGGAAAACCTATAGTTGCTGCAATTGATGGATGTTGCCCTGACAATGAAGTCAGAGCCAAGATGGGATTTAAAGTTACAGAAGCATACAAAGCAAAACTTCGAAGTAATTTGGAAGCATTGCAGAGTTATGGAATTGTACTTACCTCAGCTAAGAATTTATCAAAAAAAGTGAACAAAGTTTTAGCAGGCAGTTTTAGTTTTTCCAATGTTCGTAAAACTGAGACAGAAAAGAAAGCTGAAACTGGTTCTTGTAAAGTCCAGGCAAAACCAGAAAAAGGTGGAACCTTACGACTGAATAAAAACGTAATCAGCAGAAATGATATTCTTCTGAATCGACAGTATAAAACAATCGTAGTTGCGAAGCGGGCGAATGTGACAGCTCTGGCACAGGACGAAGCTTACCGCTATGGTATTACCATTGTGAAAGAATAAAAGGTGAAGATATGTATTTAGCAAGAGTAGTCGGAACCGTAGTTTCTACTTGTAAATCTCCGAGCTTAATTGGATCAAAACTTTTGATCGTTGAAAAACTGAATGAAGATTTATCCTCTAAGCATACAACAGAGATAGCGGTAGACGCTGTTGGTGCTGGTGATGGTGAAGTAGTTATCGTTTCCAGAGGTAGTTCTGCGAGATATACCTTCTCTGAGAAAGGCTCACCAATTGATGCTGCCATTGTTGGTATTGTTGATACAGTGGAAGTATCTCCACAATAAGGATGTGAATTATGGCCAATATTTATACAAAAACAGGTGACAAAGGTCAGACTGGATTGTATGGTGGTTCAAGAGTTGAAAAAGATAGTCCTAAAGTGGAGTGCTACGGCACATTGGATGAAGCAATATCAATGCTTGGATTAGCATACACCGAAACTGACAGAAAAGAAATCAAAGAATATATCAATCATATCCAGAAGAGAATGTTTCAGGCTGGTGCAGAAGTTGCAAGTGATGAGCGCGGTCTTGAGATGTTACAGGATAAGATTACAGATGCAGACGTGAAATACTTAGAAGGTATTATCGACGAATGCACCGCAGTCTGCGGACCACAGAGAGAATTTGTAGTCCCAGGTGTAAATAAATCCTCTGCTGCTTTGCATGTAGCCAGAACAATTGTAAGAAGATCTGAAAGACATCTTGTAGCATTGGCAAAGGAAGCTCCGGTAAGAGAAGTGTTAAGACAGTTCATCAACCGTCTTTCTGATGCATGTTATGCGATGGCTAGATTAGAGGAAACATATATGCAGAGTAAAGATTTGGAAGCTTTAGTTACAAAAGTAGTAAAGGAAGCTTTGGATTCAGAAACATGTGAACAGACACTTGATATGTCCTTGGAATCTTTAAAGAAAATGGCAGAATATGCCGAAGAGAAAGCAACTGAGATGGGTGTACCAGTAGTATTCTCCGCAGTTGACGCTGGCGGAAATCTCCTGTTATTACACCGCATGGAGGATGCGCTCCTTGCTAGTATTAAGATTTCTTGGGATAAAGCCTATACAGCATGTACATTAAAAGCACCAACCTGTGCTTTGGCAGATTTAACCGTTCCTGGCGGCGGTTTATATGGTTTACAAAATCTATGCGATGGTCGTCTCGTAGTATTTGGAGGCGGATATCCAATTATGAAAGATGGCAAAGTGATCGGAGCCATCGGAGTAAGCGGTGGAACTGCTGAGGAAGACATGGCAGTTGCAACATACGCAATAGAAAAGATGCAAGGAGGAAAAGCATAAAATGAATTTTGACGTATCCTTAATCGAAAAAGTCGTTAAAAAAGTTTTAGATGACGTAGAATTAACTGTAGATCCTGCAGAAGAATATACATATGGTATTTTTGATACTATGGATGAAGCTGTTGAAGCTGCAGCCAAAGCTCAGAAAGAATATATGAATTTCTCTATGGCAGATAGACAGAGATTTGTAGAAGGAATCAGAGAAGTTGTTTGCAAAAAAGAAAACAACGAACTCCTTTCCAAAATGGCTGTTGAAGAAACAGAAATGGGTGGCTATGAATACAAATTAATCAAAAACAAATTAGCTGCTGAGAAATCTCCTGGAGTAGAAGATTTAGTAACAGAAGCAATCAGTGGTGATGATGGTTTAACATTAATCGAGTATTGCCCATTCGGTGTTATTGGAGCAATTTGCCCAACAACAAACCCTACAGAAACAATCATCTGTAATGGTATCGCTATGTTAGCAGGTGGAAATACTGTAGTATTCTCTCCACATCCACGTTCTAAAAACGTTTCTTTATTATGTATCAAGATGATCAACAAGAAATTAGAAGAACTTGGTGCTCCTAGAAACTTAATCGTTACAGTTGCAGAACCATCTATTGACAACACAAATGCTATGATGAAACATCCTAAGATCAGATTACTTTGTGCAACAGGTGGTCCTGGTATTGTTAGAGCGGTAATGTCTACAGGTAAAAAAGCAATCGGTGCTGGTGCTGGTAACCCTCCAGTAGTAGTTGATGAAACAGCTGATATCGAAAAAGCAGCTCAGGACATCATCAATGGATGTTCTTTCGACAACAACCTTCCATGTATCGCTGAAAAAGAGTGTATCGCAGTTGATCAGATTGCTGACTACTTAATGTTCAACATGAAGAACTGTGGTGGATACGAATTAAAAGATCCTGCACTTATCGAAAAATTAGCAGATATGGTTATGAATCCTATGAAAGAAGGCGCTCATGAAAGATCTCCTAAGGTAGAATTCGTAGGTAAATCTGCTCAGTATATCCTTGATAAATTAGGAATTCAGGTTGGTAACGATGTTAAAGTTATCATCTTCGAAGCTCCAGAAGATTCTGACTTCGTAGTATCTGAATTAATGATGCCTATCTTACCAATCGTTCGCGTTCCTAACGTAGATTACGCTATTGATTTAGCAGTAAAAGTAGAACATGGTAACAGACATACAGCTATGATGCATTCTAAGAATGTAGATAAACTTACAAAGATGGCAAAAGAAATCGAAACAACTATCTTTGTTAAAAATGCTCCATCTTATGCTGGTATCGGTGTTGGTGGTATGGGTCATACAACATTTACAATCGCTGGACCTACAGGTGAAGGTTTAACATCTGCAAGATCCTTCTGTCGTAAGAGAAGATGCGTATTATCTAATGGATTCCATATTAGAATGAAATAAGAGGTGAGCTAAATGGAGAAAAACCTACTTGATATTATTGCCAAATCTGGTATCGTTGGTGCCGGTGGTGCTGGTTTTCCTACCCATGTAAAGCTGAACGCTCAAGCGGAATACATTATTATTAATGGTGCAGAATGTGAACCTTTACTTCGAGTAGATCAGCAGTTGATGGCAGTTGAATCAAAGAAAATCTGTGATGCCCTTGCACTTGTAAAAGAAGCATTAGGCGCAAAACATGCTGTAATCGCATTAAAGAGTCATTATCATGCAGCAATTGATAGTTTAAATAAGATTATCCCTGGATATGAAGGCATGCGCCTTCATATCATGGGAAACTTCTACCCAGCTGGTGACGAGCAGGTTATGGTATATGATGTAACCGGAAGAATCGTTCCAGAAGGTGGTATTCCTCTGAAATGTGGATGTGTTGTATCTAACGTTGAAACAATGCTCAACATTTACAATGCTTATTATGAAGACAAACCTGTTACCGATTCTTATGTAACAATCACAGGTGAAGTTAAAAATAGAATTACTGTAAAATTACCACTCGGTATTACAGTAAAAGAAGCATTAGATTTAGCTGGTGGAGTAACCGTAGATGGCGACTATGTTGTAATCAATGGTGGACCTATGATGGGTAAACACGTAAGTCCAGATTCTAGAATTACAAAGACTACAAAGGGACTCATTGTTTTACCTGCTGATCATCAGTTGATCATGGACGTAAAACAGGATGTGAAGAAGATGCTTAGACAGGCTAGAACAGCTTGTATGCATTGTGCTCTTTGTACAGAAGTATGTCCACGTCGTGCACTTGGACACAGTATCCAGCCTAATAAGACCATTCGTTATGCAAGTTACGGAAGCATGTGTGATGCTAAGACATCTCCAATGATTGCATTCCTTTGCTCCGAATGTCGTCTCTGTCAGTATGCATGTGTTATGAATTTACAGCCATGGAAGATCAATCATGAACTGAAAGGTATGATGGCTTCTCAGGGTATCCGTAATACACTTAACAATGCTCCTGAAAAAGCAGATCCATATAGAGAAGTGAAGAAATTCCCTATTGGTAAGTTAATCAATAAGCTTGGACTTAAGAAGTACAATCTTCCAGCTCCACTTACTGAATTAAATGTTGATTTTACAACTGTATCTATTCCTTTAGGACAGCACATTGGTGCTCCTGCAGTTCCTTGTGTAAATGTTGGCGACAACGTACAGAAAGGTGACGTTATTGCTAAACCAGCAGAAGGTAAACTGGGCGCTTGTATTCATGCAAGTATCTCTGGTACAGTAAAAGAGATTGCAAATAATATGGTTACAATCGCATAAAGAAAGGATGGTGTTACACAGTGAGAAAATCAATTGGATTTGTTGAAGTTAAAAGTATACCTGTGGGCATCCAGACTGCGGATGAAATGCTCAAAGCAGGTAACATTGAAATTGTACTCGCTACTCCAATTTGCCCTGGTAAATATGTAATTATCATCAGCGGACAGGTAGGACCTGTAAAAGCTGCCATGGCAAAGGCTGAGATGGTAGCTGGCATGTATTTAATTGAAGCTTATCACCTTGATAACATCAATGAAAAAGTATTACCAGCTATTTCTGGAGTAACAGAGGTAGAAGATATTAAAGCTGTTGGTACAGTAGAGACTATTTCTGCTTTAACATCTGTAATTGCAGCAGATATCGCTGTAAAAGCAGCAAAGGTAGAAATCGTTGATATTAGAATTGCAAGAGGTTTAGGTGGAAAAGGCTTCTTCATGATTACTGGTGAAGTTTCTTCTGTTAAACAGGCTATTCAGGCAACACTTAATAGAATGGGCGAAGAAGGTGTAATTATCAGTACATCTGTAATCGCTTCTCCTCACAAAGATTTAATCCCTTGTTTAATGGGTTAATCAAACGAAAATGCAAGGCAAGGCTCCTGACTCTTGTAGTCGGGGGCCTTTTTCTGTGTTTATGATAGTTGTATCAATATAAATTGTCTGAATTTAATCTAAAATTCAAACAATATAAAGAATTTAAAAAATAGCTTGCAATTCAAAGGATAACGTGGTAGTATATCAATTGTTGATGCAACGGACAAACGATAGTCGGCAGATCATCAACAAAGAAAATAAAAAAAGTTGTTGACAAAGTCGAAAAGTTATGATAAACTTAAGGAGTTGTAAAAACAACAGAGGAAATTGTTTGAGAAATAAAAACAATTTAACAAAAATGGACATTGATAACTGAACAATAACATGAATCCTTGAAAATTCTTAAGAGA
>CAYLUV010000020.1:0-19643 GCA_964386955.1 uncultured Lachnospiraceae bacterium | reverse complement strand
CTTTCGCTGTAATCGTTTTTCCACTCTTCGTAGTGGCCGTAATCACGGCGGTACCTTTCTTCACACCAGTAATCGTTCCATTGTTGTCCACTTTCGCCACTGCTGTATTGGAGGATTTTACCGTTTTAAATCCATCTCCAGCCATGTTAGAAGTTAAGCCTGCTTTCACCTTGCCTGTGGCATATACTTTGTATGTCTGGCTTTTGAAAGAGACTTTATAATCTGGGGTTGGAGTCGTGTTGCCGGAATTCTGATTTCCGTTGTTTTCTGGCTTCTGCGTTCCGTTGTTTTCTGGCTTCTGATTGTCACTTCCACCATTTTGATTGTCATCTCCGCCTGGAGTTGGTTTTGGGTCTGGTGTTGCTGTCTTTAACTCAACCGTTACACTGCAATAATCTGATTTCCCATCACAATGTGCATATATAGAAGCACTTCCATTGGCTTTTGGAGTCACATTTCCATAAATATCTACTTCAGCCACCGCTGGATTATTAGATGACCATCTTATCATTTGCTCTGACGCTGTACTTGGCGCAACTGTAGCACTTAACTTCACGCTGTCTTTTGTATTTAGCACCAAATTCTTCTGTGAAAGTACAACACTTTCTACAGGAACATATTTATCCGTAGTTGAAGATGTAAGACCACACTCTATTGCATAACGTTCCGCCATACTATTTTCATTGCAACATATAATTACACCAAATTCAAAAATATCTTCTGGAATCGTTGTAACATTATCATGAATGAATATTTTCTTCAATGTTGCGTTTTCCTTGAAAACAGCAGATGTAATGTTTGTTGAAATCTTTGTAACACTATCCGGTATTACATATATACTCTGTCTTAACCCCGCTGGATAAAAATATAAGACATCTTCATTTGCTGATAACAAAACGTTATTTTTGCTATGAACATAGTTGTTTCCATTTTTTACAGTGATATTAGATAAACTACTGCATCCATCAAAAGCACTTTTTCCAATTCTCTTCAAGCTGGCTGGTATTTTTAAGCTCTTTAAGGATGTGCAATCCTGGAAAGCATAACGTCCAATGGAGTCCAATCCTTCTGAGAAAGTGATTTCCTCTAAAGCCTCACATTGTTTAAAAGCAAACTCATTAATAGTCTTTACACTGCCTGGTATTTCAATACTTTTTATTGTATTATTATGTGAAAATGCACTTTGATCTATCGCTACAACATCTTGCCCATTCCATTTTTCCGGAATTGTAACATGTTCGGCCTTTCCAGTATATTGATTTATAACTGCTGTGCCGTCACCCAGTTCTTCATATTCAAATCCATTGCTCTCCGCTGCATCTACTGATTGAAATGGAAATGTAATAAATAATATTCCCAGTAATAACAACGACAAAATATGCATCGTTTTCTTCATATTAAAACCTCCTTTAATCTTCTTTTTCTTCATATCTACGTGCCATCATAATAACACTTCCTTCGGAAGAAAAATGTGATGGATAAACTGTGCGACTTTCCCCACCTTCCAAATCATCAATCACGCAGGTATAGGTAATGCCACCAACATACTCTCCCGAATCTAGTTGATACTTATAAAAAAGTCGGATTCGCGGAATCATTTTATCTGTCTTATTTTTTATCGTAATTCCAGTGTTCTCCGTTTTTAAGCTAATATCAGATTCCAATTTTGACATTTTTTCAGTGTAAGCAAAATTGCCTTCCTTATACTGAAGTGTCCATTTTTTGTTGTATGAAGTCTTATTTTTCTCCATTACAATACATGATTTTCCTGCTGGCAATGCAGACAATGTAAATTCTAATGTTTTCTCTCCCGCCTGTAGGGCAATCGTGCCGTATTCTACAACCTGTTTTGATTTGTTTTTCACCAGAATTGTGGCCACTTTTTTCACCGTTTCATCGCTGCCATCTTCCACATATATTCCTTGATATCCACTTAAAGACTGTATCTCAAGTTCTGTATTTGGGATTTGGTAAGGAAAAGAGATTCCCTCTATCTCTTTAGACGTATCGGTAGAATCATCCTTCTCCTCTTTCGTTTCCTGCTGCTTTTCTGCTTCTGTTACATCGTTGTTGGAAGTACTAATTTCTTGATGGGTATCTTTCTCTGCCTGCTCGGTAGTACTTTCCGTTGCATCTTCCACAGGTTTTTCAGTTGTATCCTCAACCTCATTTGTTGCGGTGGCAGTTGATGCTTCTAAAGCATTCTGTCTATCTGGTTCCTGTCTATATATGGTAAGAACAATTGTCAAAACACATACAATGACAACTATCCCTATTGTAAGTTTTTGCTTATTCATAGGCGTCCTTTCCAAAGATCAAAATCTTCTTTTAATTTTCCGCACATTTCCACATATGCGTCCATCACCTGACATCGATAATCCGGTTTTTGATCGAATCTTCCTGTCTCTGACAAGGTAATAGCTGCACAAGTTTGACACTCCATCTTTATTGGGCAAGTTTGACACTCCGGTGCTGTGCGAATGTGTTCCACTTCTTCATAAATGTGCTCCCAACACTGTTTAAACTTCCCTGGTTTTAGCTGTATTTTAGGCATCGGCATCATTCCACATGCCAATAAATGAAAGTCCCAAGTTACCCAAAAACTGCTTCTTCCTGCACGGCACCTAATACAATCTCCCTCTACTTCAACGCATTCTTTTCTCTCTATAGCTGGAAACTGATTGTTCAACAGAAAATAGCGAAATCGCTCCTCTCCGTTTTGCAAAATTTCTGTCTTAATCATTTTTTTTGCAGCTTCTTCTGGCGTAAATCTCTGATTTTCTCCCACCATATTCTCATCCTTTCGGATTGGCGGAAACATATAGCTTGCCACTTCCAAGATTAACTCTCTTTCTTCTGCAAACGCCACCATTTCTTCCAAATCATCTACATTAAATGGTGTCAAACTACAATTTAATTTCACCGTAATACCTGCTTCCGTAAGAAGTGAAATAGCTTTTGTTACTTTCGAATGTCCATCTTTTTTTCCACACATTCGCTCATAAGTCTCGTCAGAGGAACCGTATAAAGTGATGTTGATTCTATTCGGTGGATACTTTTGCAGCCACTGTACTGTGTTTTCATCTATTAATGTACCATTGGAATTAATAGATATGTAAAAGCCCATCTTATGTAATTCTTGATATAGTTCTCTAAATTCGGGCCAAAGAAACGGCTCACCGCCCGTCAACAGCAAAAAAAGCATTCCTTCTTTTCTTGCTTCTTCTGCCAACGTAAGCCACTCCTCTTTTGTTCGAAGCCGACCTCTTTTTCGCTGTTCTTCCGGTGTCATGGTTACATAACACATTTTACAATTCATATTACAGAGGGGGGTCAATTCAAAGGTCCCACTCAATGGTATTTTCGCAATTCCAGCTTTCTCATGCAAGCGATCTGTAATCTGCGTTTCCCTCTCTAAATTCACGAGTTATGCACCTCCAATTCTTTTTTCAAAATTTCTACTGCAGATTGATCTGGAAGACATTCCAGCCAATATACGGGTATTTGAAGAACCATCTCACGCAACAATTCAAGCAAACTTCTCTGAAACTCTTCGTCCCAATACTGTACTGTCATCTCAGAATAAATCCAACGAAACGCTTCTACCGGCTTTATTTTTTCTAATTTGTTCTCCTTACCCTGCCGCAGAACAACAATCGCTCTCACAGGATATGTCTCATTTCGAAAAATAGCAGAGGAACCAGCTAATGGAAGTCCATGGGCTTTCCATCTTCCTTGCTCCTTTGATAATGCTGCTCTATCGCCATTAATAATTTCTGCATTTTCAAATTTTTTCCACAAATCAGCCTGTGTAGATTTTCCAGTACCTGATGGAGCAGAAAATAAAATCCCTTCCTGCTGCCACGCTATAAAGGAAGCATGTAACAACATCGTTTCTCTTCGATTTAAAATCTTTTCCAACGAAATCACGCGAAAAACATCGGAAACGCTTGCAAACCTCCACCACTCTGATTCCTTCACATAGGCCGTCCACTGTGTTCCCTCTGGAACAGGCATATAAAAATAGACTTCACTTGTATCTGGGTGAAATCGCTTTATCGCAAACCCAGTACTAATCTCATATACATCATACTCGCCTCGATAGATTCGCTTTCCCTCTTCGTAATTCACTTTCTCATTCCATGTTCTAAACTGAATCACTATGTCTGCCCTTTGATTTTTGACTCTAAAACTTTTGTAAGAATCATTAATGTTCAATTTTTTTGGCACACACAAGGAAATCACAGTATTTGCAATCTGAAACAAATACTCCTGCTGCATCATTTTTCCTCCATGATTTAAGATAGCCACGCCTGCAAGGCGTGGCTATCACATTATCTTTTTCTCCTTAGGAATTAAAACATCTCATCTCATCCACTGGACCATGGTAGCAATAGCTGTTATAAACTCCTTCTCCATATTTTACCTCGCAGCCTGAAACGTCATTGGTAAAGATTACCTTACCACGTCTGTCCAGCCAACCGCAACTTCCCTGTTGAAAATTTGGTTTTCCAAAGCTATTACCTGAATTAGCTCCAAGTCCACAACTTCCTGCAATATGTGATGACAATCTAAATTCTTCAATCTCAATAGTAGGACGTTTATATTCTTTCTTCATTTTCTTCACCGCCCTTTCTACTGTCTGCTCAGCCATCTTGCTGCACTATTTTTTATGCTGTTCCATACGGCTTCTTCTTCCTTGGAATCATTTTCCTGTAATGGTTCTGCCTGATTAATAGTAACATTAAGACTCTTATTGGCTGGCATTGACTGGGTTGTCTTATTCTCCGTAACAGTCTCTGCCTGTTTCAAACTACTGAATTTTCTTATATCAGACAATAGCTGTGGAGTATACTGTATACGAGCATTATCATTGTATGTCTCTACATTTGTCACGCGTATCTTCGTAATAGATAAAAGTCCCGTTCCTGTGTTCTTAATTACAATATTTCCATTCGCATTTGGAGTCACTTCATAATATCTATCTGCTGATGAGTTAATCGTAATCGTTTTCATTTTATCACCATCTGTAACAAGAACAGCTGTTGCTAATCTTTGTGGTGCTTTTAAACCAATGTATACTTTACTATCTTCTTCCATGCCTTTCACATGAAATGCGATTCCGTTATTTTCGCTTAAATACACCTCATTTTTAGGCCCAACTTTTTTATATTCGTCTATCATATCTGAATTTCCCACTTCATCCATATATACGACACCGTTTGCAGTAGTTTCTTGTGTCAATTCCTCTGCTGACAATAAAATTTCTCGTACTGTCGCAATCATAGACGCACCTTCAAAAGCCTCTTCGTAGGCCTGTTGAATTGTTGTATCTTTCTTTTCTGGATTTTTCAGTGGTTCATAGATACGGATTCCATCAAGATAATATACATCTTTATCGCAAAATTCATCTTTGGCATACACGGTTAACTGCACTGTGTAGGTTCCATATGCTAAGTCTTTGACAAACAAAGTAGGAATTTGATATAAGCCTTTTTCACTTGACCAATATCCATTTTCCACACCAACATATACCTGTTCTCCATCTTTTCCTACTGATGTTCCCTTATAAACATCCATCTGAACCATGCCACTCTCCATGGTCGTTCTACTATAGACGTCTACACCAGTACCTGTAAAAGTAAAAGTAGCTGTGGATGTAAGATTCTTATTTTCATCCCATTTTCCAGTTACATAATGTGCGGAACCGCCACTGTGTCCCAGCTGAGCATCATAACTTCCATCAAAGCCATATACTTTATTTTCAGAAGACTGCTTATCATTACTATCTGGAGTTGTATCTGTCTTCTCAGACTTTTCAGTATCATCATCGTTTACAACTTTCCAGTCACCTGCGTACTGAATTTTTACACCACCGTCTTTAGAAGTAGATGATGTCATAAAATCATCTTCGTAATATACACTAGTTGCTGGAATTACATTAATCTTGGACCAGATATTCTCTGTACTGTTCGCATTTAAACCAGTGGAAAGCTTATTTATTTCTGCTACTTTGGCATCGTTTTTATCAACTTTTCCAAAAGCATAAAAGCTATCATAGCCATCCCAATTGATCTTCTGTGGTTTGTATGTAAGTGTCTTAGCTGTGCCTGCAATTTCTGCTTCCCCATATTTAACTGTAGAAGATGTGGATTGTGTCAGCTTATTTACAGTCTGACTAAATCCCTTCATATCTAATGCAAGATGAGTCGTTCTATCCTGTTTCCAATCTCCAGCTTCGAAATCTACTTTTTTTCCATAGTCAAGAACATAACTCTTGTTGCTGAGAATAGTCTTTGGCTGTGGGAAATTCTTCACTACTGCAGTTGCAGCTGCACTTTCATAAATTCCGGAAGCCCTGTTGTTTGTATCTACTAAATCATTCGTAATTGCATCGTCAGTGGCAACTACACCTTTGATTGTAACTTTTAACTTCTCACCTGGATGACCAGAAGAAACATACTTCTCTTTGTAATCAAAGCCAGTTACATCCAACGCATAGTAATCATTCGCCTCATCTACCTTTACTGTATTTGTCAAGCTTTGACTAGTAGTGGTTGAATCTCCCTCTGTAACTTTTCCACTTGAATCCATTGTAACTATGCATGTTTTAACAACAATATTGTTACCTTTAGTAGCATCAGTATAAGGAAGTTTGAATCCTGTTCCAAGGATATCTCGCATAACAGCATTTGCTGTCAACTCCACTTTTGTGGAAGAGGTAGTTGCACTCTGAGATATTGATTGGAAAATGGCATTCAACTGATCCGCATCACTTGCAATTTTAAGATAACCAACACTGTCCGTCACTTCTTTTTTATAAAATTGCGTTCCTTTTCCATCATTTGAATCCGTTTTAGGAGTGTACTTCGTGCCTGTGCCACGATAATCCCCACCAGATCCTAAATTATCAGACCATGTTCTACTCGTATACCAACCCGCATCTTGCGCAGAATTATTAGAACCATAGTTACAATACCAAACCGTCTTGTAAGAAGAACCATCATATATGCGATATCTTCTGTTAGTATTAATACTGTCTCTATACACTTTATTGTATTCGACTGTTGGTATTGTAATACGGCTATCCGTATATTCTTTCACATCCTGATAATTTGAAGACAGCGCATTCATAAATTTCAGAACCTCATCATCCGGATCGTCATACAAGCCAACTGTATAGATTTTTGCTCCATATCCATCATTCGTCGTATTCTTGATAGTACAAGCGTCATCCAACGCCTCATTGGCAACTTTAGACTCAAATCCATTCCATGATGTAGGTTCTCCATCTGAAAATACCACCACAACACGCTGCCGATTCTCAGTAGGTAAAATCGGATTATTCTCAAATATGTTTTTCGTCATCTCCATGCCATAATTGATGCAGGTTGCACCACTTGCATTAAATGAATCTATGGCATTGTCAATGGATGCATCTAATTCACCATTACCACCATCAGCCAATACCAATGCGTTCTTATAGTCTAATGAAGATAAATTCATTTTTTTCTCATTTGTAACCTTGTTATCCTCATTTCTTTCAAATATTGCATATTTTTTTAATACACCATCTAAAAAAATCCCCGTCCCGGTCCATTCGTAGTTATGGTGTGAACCATCTGATGCAAAACCAACCAGTGCAATCCTGTGGTCTACTTGATCATGATTGGCTTTCTCTGCTATTGTATTTGCAAAGTTATGAACAGCTGTCTTTAATGCTGGCATATCATTTTTCATAGACGCAGACTGATCAATAACCATAACAATATCTAATGGCACTGCCACATCTGTTGTTGTTGTCACAGTTGTACCCGTCGCATAGGCCTCCAGATTAATAGTATAAGTACCATCATCCTCCAGCGTCGCTGTCTTATCCAGCACCAACCCGCTGTTATCTGTCGTTCCAGTAGTACTAGAACCACCCGTAGTATCTGCCTTTGCCACTGCCGACAACATGGTTACAACCATAACCAGCGTCAATAGCAAAGAGAGAAATCTGGAGATGAATTTACTGTTTTTCTTTCTTTTCATAATTCATTCACCCTTTCTTAATATATTTTCTTCCCCTGCTTTAGATATACTCCAAATTCTAAAGCACCCCTATTTTGATATAGTTCAGGGATTATGTCCATTATAACACAAAGGGTTATAAAACACTTCATACTAAAGTATGATTTTTTTCTATGTTTTTCATTTTTTTAGGGTAATTTTTGTCGATTTATATCCATAGGCATCTTCGGCACTTCGCACACCATCCAGAATTGCCGCTTCCACCTGTTCTGTGGCTGCTACAGCTAAGGCATCGAAGTTCACTTCTACCTCACCTGTGGACAGGACAAAGACGGTATCTCCATCCGCGGTGGTGTGTACCGGACGAATGCGTCTGGCATAGGCATCCTGTGCGATTGCCGCCAGCTTAGTACACTCTGCCTTGGTGAGCTTTCCATTGGTGAGAATGCAGCTTATAGTGGTATTTCCACGAAATACATTGTACATGCGGTCGATGTCTCTTTGCATCTCCTGAGAGGTGGACACCAGACTGTTTCCATCTTCTGAGAGAAGTCCTGCAATCTGCACACCTGACTCATCGAAGATATCTCCTAAGGCGTTGACTGCCGTCACAGCGCCCACCTGAAGATCGCCGATCTGCACCGCAGAAACACCCTGTCCGCTCTTCATACAGCGGTCAATACCGCGGTATTTTCCCACTGTAGCACCAGTTCCAGCTCCGTGGTTTCCGGTTTTGAAGATACCTGCCCAGGCAAGACTTGCCGCCTCATAGCCCATCTCCCGGTCGGGACGAATCTTTCCGTCTCCCACCGCCAGATCAAAAAGAGAGGCGCCGCAGACGATAGGTACCACACCTACCCCCACGTCAAAGCCGATTCCCTTTTCCTCCAGAAAATTCATCACACCAGAACCTGCTTCTAAGCCGTAGGCACTGCCGCCGGATATGACTACGCTGTGAATCTGCTGGATCATATTCTCTGGCTTCAGAAGGTCTGTCTCTCTGGTAGCCGGACCGCCGCCCCGCACATCTACGCCAGCAGTAGCCCCCTTCTCACAGAGAATCACCGTAACCCCAGTACCAGCTTCCCGATTTTCCGTAGAACCTAAGCGAAACCCTTGGATTTCTCTAATATCTATTTTCTTCATATTGCTGCTCCATTTACTATAAAAGAGAGCCATATGGCGCGATTTTTTCAAAAAATATCTATATCTGATAGCATCTCGCCATATGGCCTCCACCTAAATCTGTTTTGGCAGGGCGAGCCTCTTTACATTTTTCACAGCGGTTTGGACATCGATGATAGAATGCACATCCTTCAAAGCCTTCTGGCACCCGTTCTGTCTGCCAGGATACATCATTTTCCTGCAGACCGGATTCTCCATCCACGATGGAGTCCAGAAGCAATTTCGTATATGGATGGGCTGGTGCTTCGTATACATCCTCAGCCAAGCCGGATTCCACGATCTCTCCGCGGTAGATTACCATCACTCTCCGACAGACTTTTCGTACAATGTTCAAGTCGTGGGAGATGAATAAAATGGTCATCTGGCGTTCCTTGTGAAGTTTTAATAAAAGATTTAAAATCTGTGACTGCACTGTGACATCTAAGGCGGATACCGGTTCATCAGCGATGATAAATTTGGAGTCCATCAAAAGGGCGGTTCCGATGCTGATTCTCTGTCTTTGTCCACCGGATAACTCTGCTGCCTTTCGGTCTGCAAAGGCCGGAGATAGACCGACGGAGGTAAGCATATCTGCCACCATCTCTTTTCGTTTCTTTTTATCCTTGATTCCCCGCAGTTTCAGCGGTTCCTCCAAAATCCAGCCGATGGTCTTGGCAGGATTTAGGGAACTAAAGGGATCTTGGAATACCATCTGGGGATGCATCCCCTCCTTGATGGTTACGGTTCCTGTATAATTGTTGTGCAGTCCCAATATAGTCTTGGAAAGGGTGGATTTGCCGCAACCGCTCTCCCCTACGATGCCGAGAATTTCTCCGTCATAGGCCACCAGGTCAAGATCATGGATCACATGTTTCTTGCCTTTTTTTCCGAAAATGCCCTTCTTTACATCGTAGAACACATTGAGATCTTTGAGGGAAAGGACTTCCTCTCCATTGCCCTCGTATTCATTTTGCTGTGGAAAAGAGGCTACCAAATGTTTGGTATACTCGTGTTTTGGGTTGGTGAGTATTTCTCTCGTCTCCCCTTCCTCCACAATCTCCCCCTTGTACATAACGATGACTCGATCGCAGATTTCCTTGATTACGTTCAAGTCATGGGAAATAAAGAGAATGGAGGTGTTTTTATCCTGATGGATTTTTCTTAACAGGCGAAGAATCTGCGCCTGTACCACCACGTCAAGGGCGGTGGTTGGCTCATCCGCAATGATGAGGCTTGGAGAGCTAATGGCCGCCTGTGCCAGCATCACTCTCTGTCGCATTCCGCCGGATAGTTCGTGGGGATATTTGTCACAGAGTGCTTCCGCATCGGTAAGTCCCACTTCCTCCAAGGCCTCGATGACTTTTTTGTGAATCTCTTCCTTGGACAAGTCAGTGTGGATGCGGAGACTTTCTCCCACCTGTTTTTCAATCTTTAATACGGGATTTAGGGATGTCATGGGTTCCTGAAAGACCATGGACATCTCATTTCCCTGGAGTTTTCTTCTCTCCTCCGGGGTTTTTAACAGAAGATCTTCTCCCCGAAAAAGAATCTCTCCCTGAGGAATCTGGGCTGTTTTTTTCAAAAGACCCATCAAAGCCAAGGCGCTCATAGATTTTCCGGAACCGGATTCTCCTACTACACCAAGAATTTCCCCTTCTTTTATGTGAAAACTTACATTTTTTACTGCTTCAAAATGGCTGTCGCCCTCCGGGAAGCGGATGGTTAAGTCTTTGATCTCTACTAAATGATTCATCCCTTCCTCCTATTCCTGCATGGTGCGAAGACCTTCGCTGATCATGCTAAATCCTAAAATAATAAAAATAATGGTGATACCCGGAAAAATCGGATACCAAGGTGCATTTAATAAGAAGGACTGTGCCTCGGAGAGCATACGACCAAGACTTGGTTCCGGCGGCTGAATGCCAAGACCAAGGTAACTCATACTTGCCTCCGCCAGCACCGCATTGTTAAAGCCAATGGCCGCTGTGGTAAGCATACTTACCGCTGCATTTGGCAGGATATGCACAAATATGATGCGCATATGGGAGGCTCCCATAATGCGGGCACTTTTTACAAAGTCCAGTTCCTTATAACGGATCATCTCACTTCGCACGATACGGGCAAAACTTGGAATAAAGATAATCCCCAGCGCCAGGATGATATTGTATCGGCCTGGTCCGATTAAACTAATCAGCACCAATGCCAGCAAAACGCTTGGGAAGGACAAGATCATATCGCAGATACGCATGATCACGTTATCAATCCAGCCTCCAAAATATCCCGTCAAGGCACCCAATATAGTACCAAAAAATGCACCGATGGCTACGGTACAAACCGCCACAAAGAAGGTGCTTCCGCTTCCGTTCATAATGCGACTTAGAATGTCTCGTCCAAAATTGTCGGTTCCCATCAGATGGTGAAGGGATGGTGCCTGACTCACTGCCATGGAGTCCATGGCGGTAGGGCTATATGGCGTCCAGACCTGTCCCACCAAAGCCAGAAGCAGGAAAAATCCGGTTATGATACTGCCTATGATAAGATTGTAATTTCTTTTCTTCATTTTCTCTGCCTCTTACTCTTTTCTTACTCTTGGGTCAATAAACTGATACAAAATATCCACAATAAAGTTGATGATTACCACCACCGCAGTGACATAGAGCACCACTGCCTGTACTACGGGGTAATCTCTGGTGGAGATAGAGCTGATTAGAAGTCGTCCCATCCCCTGCACGCTAAATACCTGTTCCACCACAATACTTCCCGCCAAAATATCTGTCACCACCATGGCAAAGTAGGTAATGACCGGAATCATGGCATTTTTTAATACATGTCCGTAGAGAAGCATGTTGTCGGTATTTCCCTTGCTTCTTGCGGTGCGCACATAGTCTTTGTTTAATTCGGCTATCACTGAATTTCGAAGGAATTTGATCACCATGGCAATCTTAGGAAGTGCCACTGCTATGGCTGGGAAAATAAGGTATTTTACCGCGCCGCCAAAGTCCTCCAATGGGGAAATAAAATTTCCCGGCTGAAACATTTTTAAGATTAACCCAAAAATGTAGGTCAATATGATTCCTAAGAAAAAGGATGGTACCGCCATCACAATCTGTGTCAGCTGATTGAGAAGGGTATCCAGCCATCCTCCGGAAAAACGAGCACAAAGAATGCCCAAAGGAAGGGCGCACACAACAATGATCACAAAGGCAATGCCCGCAAGAAGTACGGTCACTGGAAGTCTTGCTGCAATCAGGTCGCTTACGCTGTTGTTCTCATATTGGTAGGATTCTCCAAAATCTCCATGCAGTGCATCGGTAAGCCAACGGCCGTACCGCACCAACAATGGATCATTGAGTCCCATCTCCTCCTTTAATGTCGCTATCTGCTCTTCTGTGGCATTTTCCCCCAGACGGGAAAGTGCCGCGTCTCCGGGAATCACAGAAAAAGCAGCAAACGACAGGAAAGATATGAGTAACAATGTGATAATGAGAGTTGTTAATTTTTTCACTAAATATTTCATCTTTCCCTCCTGGGGTTCACTGCTTATCTATTTGTTATTGTTCTACCATATAAATCTTGGAAATGTCTTCTGCAGAAGTTGGGTAGAAAGTATATCCTGCAAATTTCTTGTTCATAGCCACCAAGTTGGCTGGATCTTCAATCCATACGGATGCCGCATCATCGGTAAGAATCTGCTGTGCTTTCTTGTAAAGTTCCACTTTCTTCTCGTCATCCACTGTGGCATAAGCCTCGTTGAAAGTCTTATCAAAGTCATCACTGTAGTAGTGCATAAAGTTCTTTGGACTGTCAGATGTGTAACGACGAAGGAGATCCGCTGGACTTAAAGAAGAAATGTCAAATCCGATTACCGTTGCCTGGAAATCTCCGTTGGTGTTGACTTCTTCTAACCAAGTGTTCCATTCCACCTGATTGATGGTTACATTGATTCCCACTGCCTTTAACTGCTCTGCGATGATCTGGCAAGTATCCACATGCTGAGAATAGGAACTTGCAACTTTGATCTCCAGATCAAATCCATCGGCATATCCCGCCTCTGCCAGAAGCTCTTTTGCCTTTGCAGGGTCATATGGGTATGCGTTTAAGGTATCTTCATTGTAGTATTTTGCAAAGGCTGGAATCATATGAGTGCCGATCAACTTACTCTTTCCTCCGAAAAGGAAGTTGTTGATAGAATCTCGGTCAACGGCATGGCAAAATGCCTGTCTTACCTTTACATTGCTCAGTGGCTCGTACTGATTGTTCAAGTACATGCCATGTACCAGGTTCATGCTGCCCTCGTAGACATTGTATTCATCACCAAGTCCTGCAATCTGATCTGTGGTCAGATAGCGAAGAACATCGATGGTTCCCGCCTTCAATTCCATGTAGGCGGTGTCTACATCTGCGATAAACTTGAATGTTACCTGATCTAAATGGGCTTTCTCTCCCCAATATTCCTCGTACTTCTCCATCACGATGTTCTCTCCCGCAGAAGTAGATACAAACTTGAATGGGCCGGTACCGATTGGGTTCCCAAGAAGATCTTCATTTGCCTGTGGCGCAATGGCGATTACTGTCATCATAGAAAGAAATTCTGTGTATCCTTCTTTCAGATGCACCAAAACAGTCTTGTCATCCTTTATCTCTGTGCTGTCCGCAACAGAACAAAAAGCGGAGGTTTCACCTTGAACCTCCGCATAACGATCAATGGAATATTTCACATCTTCCACAGTTACCTTTGTTCCATCATGGAAAGTGACACCGTCTCTCAATGTGAAAGAATAAGTCTTTGCATCATCGGAAATCTCATAGTCACTGGCAACTGCCGGTACAATGTCTCCGTCTGAAGTTGGCTTTACCAGCCCTTCATACATGTTGAATACCATCTCTCTAGTTCCTGCGTCCGTCTGATTGTGGGGGTCAAGACTAGTAAGGGTCTGGGTCATGCCAAATACAAGACTACCTCCCTCTACTGGTGTTCCTTCTGAAAGAGTATTACTAGTTTCCTTGGTGCCGCTATCTTCCGTCTTACCGCCTCCACATGCGCAGAGTGCAGCAGCCATTACGATAGCCATGACAGCAGCTAAAATCTGTCTTTTCTTCATTGCTATTACCTCTCGATTTCGTAATATCTCTCATTATTATATTGTCAAAACCATTGTATCAGATTTTGTTAAAAAATCAACATCTTTTTATTCACTTCGAAGTGCCAGTACCGGATCCTTCTTCGCTGCCTGCTTTGATGGGATAAATCCACCTATGAGGGTGAGGACGACACTTAATGCTACCAGTACAATTGCCGCATTCAGTGGCAGTACTGCGTTGATATCATAATTGTTTGTTACGGTATGAATCACCTTATTAATCGGTATAATCAGGGCCGCTGTGACACCGATACCAATCATACCGGAGAACAGTCCCACGATAAAGGTCTCTGCATTGAAGATAGAGGAAATGTTTTTCTTGGAGGCTCCGATGGCTCGAAGAACACCAATCTCCTTTGTTCTTTCCAATACAGAAATGTAGGTGATAATTCCGATCATAATAGAAGATACAATCAAGGAAATGCTGACAAATGCAATCAATACGTAGGTTACACTGTCTACAATGGTGCTGACAGAGGACATTAAGATTCCTGTTAAGTCAGTATAGCTTACCACCTTGTCTTCGTCTTCTTTTTCCATTCTATCATTGTACGCATCTAAGAAATCGGTAAATTTCTCTTTTGCGTCAAAGTCTACAAAATAGAAGGAAATGGCTGTCGGCTCTTCCACATCTTGATAACCCAGTAAGATTAAGTTGGTGTCTGCATTGGATTCTGTACTGCCGGACATCATCGTCTCCATCAATCTGGAAAGCTCATCCTCACTGAGATCAAACTGGAACGCGCCGGCGATCTTACTTTGGTCTACATTAAATGCACTTGCCATAGTTCCCATCAATTTTCCTGTCATCTCTCCCACTTTTGTGAGAACTTCTTTTTGCATCACTGCCTCGGTCATGGCGGAGGATACCTGCTTACATGCAGTATTTACAGCCTCCTGGGTAGTGAGCTGCGGCATCATCTGTGTGATAATTTCTTTTGTGACTGGAACTGCTACATTAGACATATCTGGAACAGTATCAGCGCCTGTAGTCTTTGTTACCTTTACCTTTTTGGTGCTGTTTTGTGTAAAACCAGTGTCTGTCTCGTCCGTTCCTGTTGGTTCACTGCTCTCAGGAACTACTGTCGTTTTCTTTTCTGTCGTTCCTTCTGTGCCCGTGGCAGGGGTTGTTGTAGTACCCTCTGTTCCAGCAGTCGGTGCTTCCGTGGTTCCTTCTGTACTGGTAGTTGGAGTTTCTGTGGTTCCTTCTGTACTAGTAGTTGGTGTCTCTGTAGTTCCTTCTGTACTAGTGCTTGGTGTCTCTGTAGTTCCTTCTGTACTAGTGGTTGGTGTCTCCGTGCTGCCGTCTGTACCCGGCATCTGACTGGCTGCCATACCGATGTAGCCCTGAAGTACGCCTTTTAACATCTTGGAGTAAATCTCGGAGAATGTGTCTGCCGGAACAATATATTTCTTTTCCAAAGAAGTCAGCAATTTCTTGCATTTTTTTGTCTTCATATAGGAATTTACCACAGAATCCACGTCACCCATCTTGATCATGGCACATTTTGTCGCTTCATTATAATTTTTATCCACATAATCATTTAACATATCTGTGGCTAAGGTGACTAATCCTGCCTTAAAGTCCGCCTCCGCCTTGGAGGTGTCTACGGTGATGGATTTGGAAATCTGTCCCATGTAATCTTTGGTCATAGCGGAAATGTCATCTTCGCTGATGTTAGTGCCAAAGGCCTGAGACAACATATCCTTATCTACAGAGATCATATCGGCAAATTCTAAACCGGATTCCTCTTCCTCATCGTCGAAGCGCTTACCGCTAAATACGTTGACTTCCTTATCTTCTCTCTGTTTTTTTACTAATTCGGATTCCTTAGCAGTATCGATGATATGCTGTGTCAGATCTTTTGTGTAAGCCACACCGGACATCAATGTCATAGTTTTCGTGCCCTCTTTTGGACACACAATTCCTACGATTTTTAAGTCCATCGCGTCCTCATAGACCTTTTTCATATAATCTTCGTCGTCAGACATATCTTCGTAAATATCGTATTCTTCGTTGTATTTGTATGTGGCACTGGCATCCACCACCTTCAGTGGAACGCTCATCAGCTCTTCGTAGGTAAATTCCATCGGCTCGTTGTCTGTCTCCACTTCATTTCCCGCCATCAAATCTGTAATCATACTCTTTAACTCGCTGTTTTCGCGAAGCCCGAGACTGTATACCAGAAGATCAGAAATACCGTTTGGCTCCGTGAGTACCAAAATAGCTTCGTCGTAAGCTTCCGGCCATTTTCCTGCCAATACGTCATACTCTTCTTCCAATGTCTCCCGATCATCCGTCATCTCATTAAATACGGAAGAAGCACTTCCCTGCATCATGGAAATGGTGCTGGTAGTACTGCCGCCGCTGAGAGAAGCGATCATATTGTTTGGATTTAATTTTGTAATCTCATCGTTGCAGTCTGTTGTGTAAACCACTGGGCTAACACTGTAAGTATAACGAGTGTTGGATACCATCTCGTCTACCTTTTCCTTGTTTTCTTCCAGATAGTTTTTCAGACTTTTCAGGTCATTGCTTCCAATACTGGAAAACATGTTGCTGATGTACTGCTGTTCTTCCACCAGATTGGTGTCATCCCCTTTTTCTCCGTCCCCAGATACCATATTAAGGAGCATAGAGGTCATATCTGCCGTCTCCTTATAGACGGATAATGGATAGGAAGTAAGGGTCTCCTCCTGAATCTGGTCGATATAATTCTGGAAACCAGTGGATAAAGATAAAATAAGGGCGATACCAATAATACCGATGGATCCCGCAAATGCTGTCAATATGGTTCTGGCTTTCTTTGTCATCAAGTTATTTAAACTCAATGAAAATGCTGTAAAACGGGACATAGAAGCCTTTCCTAAGTTTCGGTGTTTCGGCGGTTCCAGAGCTTCTACATCAACCTGAAATGGATCTGTGTCATCGATAATGTTTCCATCCTTTAATTTTACGATACGAGTGGAATAAAGTTCTGCCAGTTCTGGGTTATGAGTAACCATAATAACCAGTCGGTCGTTGGCTACCTCCTTCAAAAGTTCCATAACCTGCACACTGGTCTCTGTATCCAAGGCTCCTGTCGGCTCATCCGCCAGCAAAATGTCTGGATCATTTACCAAAGCTCTGGCAATGGCAACCCTCTGCATCTGTCCGCCGGACATCTGGGTTGGTTTCTTGTGCGCCTGCTCCTTAAGGCCTACTTTTTCCAACGCATCCAATGCTCTTTGCTTTCTCTCTTTTCTGGAAATACCACCAATAGTAAGTGCTAACTCTACGTTTGCCAATACTGTCTGATGGGGAATTAAGTTATAACTTTGGAATACAAAACCGATGGTGTGATTTCGGTAGGAATCCCAATCTCTATCTTTATAGTTCTTGGTGGAGACGTTGTTAATAATCAGATCACCGCTGTCATAGCGGTCCAGTCCACCAATGATATTTAATAATGTAGTTTTACCGGAACCAGATGGTCCAAGAATAGACACAAACTCATTATCCCGGAAGTTAAGACTGACGCCATTTAATGCCGTCTGGATCAAATCACCAGTCTTATACTGTTTTGCTATGTTCTTAATCTGCAGCATAATTATCCTCCAGCATATATATTTTATTTTTAAACTACCGCTGTCATAATAGCACTTTAAAGTACTATGGTCAATTGGATATTTGTGAATTTTTGTTCACGATTGTGAGAATTTTTCTTACCTTTATACTAAAAGCATCCTGTTTCGTATCCGCTATTGCTTTAGAAGAAAAATCCCTTATACACAAAAAGACCTCGTCGCTCCCGCGACAAGGTCCATTCATCATTCGTAAGCCTCCAGATGTGCCGGTTCCCGCAATTTTGACGCCTAGCTGATGCTAGGTGGGTATCCTCAAATCACTTCCTGTCTTCCTCTACACAATGAAGGCCTGACATTTCACGATAAATATCGGATTCCCTTGAATGTAATGTAGGATCAAAATGGCGGGGTATCGAACACCCCAGATAAACTTCCTAGGTATGATTATAGTCTAATTATGACATTTTTTCAAGAAAAAAATGTAGAAATTGAAATATAATCTAATAATCCGCTTTTGGATTCTTTAAAAATACATGTTTAATATAGTAGAAAGTCTCCCTCTCCCCCTTGTCCCGATACATGGTGAGGAGTTCTTCCAACATGCGAGCTGTATCCGGATGCATCACACAGTGATCCTTCCCCTGCTGGAAATATTCCAGCGGAGAATCCAACGTAAAATCTTTCCCTTTGTAATTCTTTCCAGCACAAACCCGATCCACAAACATCTCCGCCAAGTATTTCCTTGGCATCTTCACACCAGACATCTTCTCCCCCGGCACCAGACTAAAATCAATCCAGTATTCAAAATGATGTTTGTTTCTTCCTTTATGATGCAGCCACCCCAAAGAGTAGCCCTTCTCTTCCTTTTCCTGATTGATGGGACTTCGAAAGCCCTGATAATATTTGACTCCCGGCAAAAACTCCACCGGAGAATATTTGGATAAGTCATGTAACAGCCCCTGTTTATATAGACCAATCTGAAAACAGCCCTTGGTCACCAGTAGCTTGTGTTTTGTGATTGTTTTAAAATGCCCCCACAAGCGGTTCATTTTCGTTCCTCCGTATTTGCATTACTAATATATGTTAAAAACCTGTACCATTATTCTATGTGCTTTTTAATCTTTTTTCAATAAATATAATAAAAAAACTTGTACTTTTTCGATTTTGTGTCTATAATGTAGAAGATTAAAAAGGAGGATTAGAACTATGCCTAAAAGAACTGATATTCACAAAGTCCTTATCATTGGTTCCGGTCCAATTATTATTGGACAGGCCTGCGAATTTGACTATTCCGGTACACAGGCGTGTAAGGCGCTTCGTCAGCTTGGTTACGAGATCGTGCTTGTAAACTCCAACCCTGCTACTATTATGACTGACCCGGAAACCGCTGATGTAACTTATATTGAACCGTTAAATGTAGAACGTTTAGAGCAGATTATTGCCAAAGAGCGCCCCGACGCCCTTTTACCAAACCTTGGTGGACAATCTGCTCTTAATTTAAGTTCTGAACTTGCCAAAGCCGGCATCTTAGACAAATACGATGTAAAAGTAATCGGCGTTCAGTTAGATGCAATTGAACGTGGCGAAGACCGTATCGAGTTTAAGAAGACTATGACAGAGCTTGGCATCGAGATGGCCCGCAGTGAAGTCGCTTATACGGTAGAACAGGCACTTGAGATTGCTGACAGATTAAACTATCCTGTTGTTCTCCGTCCTGCTTATACGATGGGTGGCGAAGGCGGTGGCCTTGTATATAAT
>CAYLUV010000019.1:18895-19948 GCA_964386955.1 uncultured Lachnospiraceae bacterium | reverse complement strand
CCTTATTATTTTGCACCATACTGCTCATAATACGCATCAATGGCAGCTTTTAATGTATCATCAATCAGAACTTTGCCCTGACATTCTTTGTTGTACAGGCATTCCACAACCTCTGCCATATCTACAATGGCGCTTGTCTCAAAGCCATAGAGGTCCTTCACTTCGTCTAAGGCACATTTTTCGCCGCCTTTTCCTACTTCCATACGGTTTAAGGAAACCATCAGACCAACAATCTCTACGTCTGCCGCATTTTTTACCTTAGGTACAGTCTCCTCCATAGATTTACCTGATGTGGTTACATCCTCAATCATAATCACACGGTCGCCATCCTGTAACTTGCTTCCTAAGAAACTTCCCTTATCTGCACCGTGGTCTTTCTCTTCCTTACGGTCAGAGCAGTAACGAACTTCTTTTCCATAGAGTTCGCTGTAAGCCATGGCTGTTACAACAGCAAGAGGAATTCCCTTATATGCTGGTCCAAAGAGTACGTCAAAATCATCTCCATATGTGCTGTGGATTGCTTTTGCATAGTATTCTCCCAATCTCTTTAACTGACTTCCTGTTACATAAGCGCCAGCATTCATGAAAAATGGAGATTTACGTCCACTCTTTAAAGTAAACTCACCAAATTTTAATACGTTGCTCTCCACCATAAATTCTATAAACTCTTTCTTGTATGCGTCCATGCTGTAATTCCTCCCAAATCTTTTCTATATGACTTTCTCTTACGTTTTCATAAATGGCTCTGATATAGCACCCACTAGACATTGGCTCTATACAATACCAATCAGATCATGGATATCGTTGATACCATTTTTCTTCATATATGCCTCAATGCCTTCAATCACTTCCATCGTTGCATAAGGATTTCTAAAATTGGCAGTTCCTACTGCTACAGCTGTAGCTCCTGCCATTAAAAATTCCAGAGCATCCTCTGCTGTGGCAATGCCGCCCATACCGACGATTGGAAGGTTGACTGCCTTTGCCACCTGGTATACCATGCGTACCGCCACCGGTTTAATGGCTGGACCAGACATACCGCCTGTCTGATTT
>CAYLUV010000019.1:0-18885 GCA_964386955.1 uncultured Lachnospiraceae bacterium | reverse complement strand
TTTATTGATATCAATCTTCATACCAGTCAGTGTATTGATCAAGGAGAGGGCATCGCTGCCGCCCGCTTCCGCTGCCTTGGCCATATCTACAATATTCGTAACGTTTGGACTTAATTTCATCATAATTGGCTGTTTCGCCACTGCTTTGACTGCCTTTGTGATCTCATAGAGCGCTTTTGGATCCTGTCCAAAGGCGATTCCTCCCTCTTTTACATTCGGGCAGGAAACATTGATTTCTAAGAGGTCTACTGGCTGATCTGCCAATCTTTCCACCACTTCCACATAGTCTTCCATGGATTTTCCACAGACATTAACGATAATCGTGGCATTGTGTTCCTTTAAAAATGGAATATCTCTCTCGATAAATACATCAATTCCCGGATTTTGCAGACCAATGGCATTTAACATGCCGCCGTAAGTCTCTGCAATTCGAGGAGTAGGATTACCCGGCCATGGCACATTGGCAACGCCCTTGGTAGTTACCGCACCTAATTTGGATACATCCACAAATTCGTTGTATTCCAGCCCGGAACCAAAGGTACCTGATGCAGTGGTGACAGGGTTTTTCATCTTTACTCCGGCGATTTCTACTGCTAAATTCATTCGAATACAACCTCCTTCGCATCAAATACAGGACCATCTTTGCAGATTCGTTTGTTATGTACATAAGTGTGATGATCGATCTCTTTGGATTTGCATACGCAGGCAAGACATGCTCCAATTCCACATGCCATTCTCTCTTCCAGAGAAATCTGTGCCTCCATCCCTTTCTCCTCTGCATAGGCTTTGATGGCCTTTAACATCGGTGTTGGGCCACAGGCATAGATAATATCTCCTTCCAAACCTAACTCTCTCACTGCGTCCAGAACATTTCCTTTTGTTCCTGTCTTTCCATCTTCACTGGCAATGGCAACTTTTATCACCTGTTCGAATTCCTCTGCCAAAAAAATCTCATCTCGATATCCAAGAACTGCCACTTTCTCGCAATCCAGCTGTTTTGCAAGTTCCAGCATCGGAGGAATACCGATACCGCCTCCAAAGAGGATGGCCTTCTTATCCTTCATGGTAAATCCATTTCCCAGTGGTCCGATCACATCTAAAGTGTCTCCTGGAACCATCTGAGAAAATTCCTTAGTTCCTTCTCCTACCGCGCGGTATACCACGCGAAGTGTTCCCTGTTCTTTATCAATTCCGCAAATACTGATCGGTCTTGGAAGAAGTTTTGACTTGTCGTTGCTGTACATAGAGATAAACTGTCCTGGTTTTGCCAAAGAAGCTACCTCACCCACCTGAAGCACCATATCAAATACATCGCTTCCGATCTGTTTTTGGCTTACTACCGCCGCTCTTATCTTTTTCATTGACATATCTATCCCTCTTATTTTGCTGCTAATGCGTTTTCCAAATCTTCTTTCATATCAAGAACTGCCTGTCTGGATGCATCTGCAAATGCCTCTGCTCCAAATCTTGCATATTTTTCCTGTTTGTAAGCTGCAATGATGCCACGGGAAGAGTTTACGATGGCGCCTAAACCATCTTTGTTGAAGAAAGGTGCCAGATCAGAGCCTTTGCCGCCCTGTGCGCCATAACCTGGAACGAGGATATAGTTCTTAGGCATTACTTTTCTTAATGCAGCTCCCATCTCTGGATAAGTTGCACCTACTACCGCACCTACATAGCTGTAGGAATCTCCCATGTGTTCTTCTCCCCACTGTGCTACTTTTTCTGCTACCAGTTCGTAAAGTGGTTTGCCGTCAATGAGGCGATCCTGGAATTCTCCACTGGATGGATTGGACGTCTTAACCAGCACGAAGATACCCTTTTTTTCTTCTTTACATACATCGATAAATGGTTTTACACCATCGCTTCCAAGGTATGGGTTTACTGTAACAAAATCTTCATCAAAGCCACGATATAATTGGCTTCCTACTTTTACCTGTCCCACATGTCCAACGGCATAGGCGGTAGAGGTAGAACCGATATCACCACGTTTGATGTCTCCAATGACAACCAGTCCTTTTTCTTTGGCGTAATTGCAAGTCTTCTGAAATGCAACCAGACCTTCAATACCAAACTGCTCATACATCGCAATCTGTGGTTTCACTGCTGGAACCAGATCATAGATTGCATCAATAATCTGCTTATTGTACTGCCAGATTGCTTCACCGGCACCCTTTAATGTCTCTCCATATTCTGCAAATGCTTTTTTCTGAATATGTTCTGGCACATAATTCATCATTGGATCTAATCCAACCACAATTGGTGCTTTCAACTCTTCAATCTTTTTCACTAACTGATTAATCATACGTTCTTCTCCTTTTTTCCTCGTTACAACAGTCCCTTGACCTTGTATTTCATCTGTTGACCTTATATTCGGTACTAATTTTAGCATAAGAATGAAGGCGTGGCAAGTTCCTTTGCCTGTGTTCTTACTTCTTGAATTTCAGAAAGAATTTCCTGCTGTTGCTGTCCAAAGAGCAGTTGTTTGTTATACTGATAGTAGCGCTCGCATCCATTTTCCTGAATAAAAGCAGCACTGTATCGGTTCACGGTAAGCTCTGTCACAAAGATTACCATCTCCTGCCCCTCCATAAATGCCATCTCCATAAAGTCAAAGGCATGTTCCAGATAAGAGGCACTTTCCGCCAACTGTTCTTCTCTTTTTTCCACATCCTCTTCAAAATGAGCTTTTATCATGGAAAATGCCGCTTCTTTTTCCTGTATATCTTCTTTTCTAAGCTGCATCAGATTCTCTTCTAAGAAGCTGATTACTTTGCGCATCACAAGAAGCTGTTCCTTGTTGCAAAGCCCCTGCTCCCTTTTTTTATTGCTCTCTTCCTGTTTCCAGATAAGCTGTCGTTCCAGAAGAGCCGCTGCCTCTTTTTCCTGGTTTGCATCGGAAAGGAGTACGGCCTTTACTTCCTTCAAGGTCTCAAAAAGCTCTGTCACATAGACATCTACCCGGTAACTTTCTTTAAAACTGTCAAAAAGTCCGCTGAGAAGCAGACTGATTACACTGAGTTTTTCATCAAATGGCGCTCTTTTTACACGCTCAATCATGCCATTTTGGAAATTACCAAGCAATACTTCCCTCACCTGATAATTCTGTCTGTATTCCTTGTAAAGTTCCAGATAATTGGCAAAATCCTTTGCCACAGCCTCCTGCTGCAAATACTGCATCGTCACTTCCTTATCCATCTCAAGGCCTAACTCTTCATATAAGTAAAGCATCTCGGACAGATCTTCCCAGCCTCTGGCAGTGATAAATTTCTTCCCAGTCACCGTAGTCTCAATCTGATAGAAATTCTGTTTCTTCAGTTCCAAATAGGAAAGGATGGCACCGTGGATTCCTGCTTCATAAGCGTATTCCTTCCAAACACTGTAATCCTCTCTTACATCCATCTTTTTCACACGGTCCAAGGTTACAATGTCAAAATCCCGCACAGATTTATTGTATTCTGGCGGATTACCTGCTGCCACAATCACCCAGCCTTCCGGAATCTGATGGTTGCCAAAGGTCTTACACTGTAAAAACTGCAGCATAGTCGGTGCTAAAGTCTCAGAAACACAGTTGATCTCATCAATAAAGAGAATTCCCTCTTTCAGTCCTGTTTTTTCCATCTTTTCGTATACCGCCGCCACAATCTCACTCATGGTGTATTCTGTAACAGAATATTCCTGCTCTCCATAGATTTTTTTCTCAATAAATGGAAGCCCGATGGCACTCTGTCTGGTGTGATGGGTGATGGTGTAAGCAACCAAACCGATGCCACATTCCCTAGCCACCTGTTCCATAATGGCCGTCTTTCCAATTCCCGGTGGTCCCATCAAAAGCACTGGTCTTTGTCTGATAATCGGTATCTTGTATTCTCCAAATTCATCCTTGGTAAGATATGCCTGTACGGTATTTTTTATCTCTTCTTTTGCCCTTTTAATATTCATGTTTTATATCCTCCGGCTGTAAAATCAATTTGATGGCCCAACTTGGCACGTTGACATCGCTGTAATCCTCCTGCAAAAATACAAAGGCAGTATCATAAGGCGGTCGTAGCACTGGAAACTCTCCATATCCATCGGTAAAGTATACTAAGCCCTTTAAGTCATAGAAATATTTTTGCTGGATTAATTCCTCCACATACTCAAACACGGGGCGAAAGTCCGTTCCGCCTCCACCTTTTATTGTCAGATTCTCCATATATTTTACCAAATCTTCCTCACAGGTTACGATTACATCGGACTGTACCTTGCTGTCACATTGAATCAGGTGAATCTTCACTTTTCTAAAAAAGCTCTCGGATTCTTTTAAGATGGCATAGGTCTGTTCCAAAAATAGCTGTACCAAATCCTCACTGCAGGACATGGAGGTGTCTATGGCAATGACAAACTCCTGTATCTTCTTTACTTCTTTCCATTCCTGGGGTTCTATCAAAGGCATATTTCCATACACTTCCAACCCATAGGTGTAAAATCCATAGTCAAAGGAGTCATCATCCACCTGCATCTCCTCCCGCAAAACGGAAAATTGCTTGAGGAAATTGCGATAATCGTATTTTTTGCGGTTTTCCACCTGCAAACTTCGCACCATATCCCCAGTCTCTTCCTCCCTATCCTTGGCGAAAGTTTCCATCTCCGTCTGGGTTTTCTCGCTGATTTCCTCCCATTTGTTCTGTAGGCTCTGAATCTGCTGTTCCACCTTTGGATCTTCCCCGGAAAAGAGCCATCTGCTGTGATCGTCCCGTCGAAACTCCATACAAAGTTCTAGGAAACTTTCTCCTGACAATTTCTGCTCTATCAGCCACTGATAAACCCTCTCTGCGGTAAAGGTGGAAATCTCTTTTTTTAGTTCACGGTACAAATTTCTCCTTCTTCCATGAACCGGAAGATGTACACAACGATAGGTAAAGCTATCCAAAATGGATTCCACCACAATATCACAGGAAAGATTCCAATAATCCGGATCTCGCTTTCCACATTTTATTATATGCTTCAATATGCAGTGCAGCAGCATATGAAGGTACACCCGATTTATATATACCGAGCCGCCCTCATATAAACTCATTACATACTCAGGCTTACAATAAATCTTCTCCCCATCACATCCTATGGATGGGGCATTCCAGTCCGGTGTCACCGTCAATCCCCGAAATGCCATATGAAAGTACCGCATAGAGAGGTAAATCTCATTCTCTGATACTTCAAAAATCTTTCTTATCAGTTTTTCTGTTTTTTGCACCACCTGTGGTCTCAACGGTATCACCTTCCCTTCTTCAGCCAGCTTTTCTATAAAGAAAAACTTTTCTTCTTTGGCTTAAAATTCTCATTCTGGTATTCCACCAGCAATGGCAATAAACTGTTCTTTCCGTATTTTCTACATAATTCAGACGCCTCATTCATGGCCTCTCTGGATAATCGCTTGGTATCCAACATCCATTTTAGAGTATCTGCATCTTCCCTCTGGATATAGTAGGTCAGCACTTTCTCCATCTTACTCTGAAGAAAATTCTCATAATGCTCCCGATTCTCTTCCTTTAAGGCGTAAGGATAACGCACACGGCTCACTGCACAGCGAATAGGATATTCCATTTCATCCACCGCCACAGAATAGTCAAAGAGCTGGTCATATTGTTCAAAATCCAACTGCCCACTGTAAAGACAATGGCGATATCGCTCTCCGGAACCGTAAGCCTGCTTTTCCAAAATTCTGGCTGGCGTATTCTCTGCATATTCCACCAGATAAGGAGGAAATACCAATTCTGCCCGCTCTGTCTTTACATCATCTTTGTAATAAATCGTCACAGATATCCCCTCTGTAATATCCGCCAAAATATTTTTCAGCACCATCTTATGACTGGATTCCGTCTGCAGGGTGAGATGTTTTAACTGATAACAGTTCTTAAAAGCACCGTCTTCAATCTCTTCTAGTCTATCATAAAAACTAAGACTGGAAAGACTGCGGCAATTATAAAAGGCATGGGCACCGATGGTGTGTACCATCTCCGGAAGAGAGACAGCGTACAGATTGCGCCGTTCTGCAAAAGCGTAAGGGGCAATCTGTACCACCGGATATCCTTCTATCTCTGCAGGAACCCGGTATTCTTCCTCTTCTCCCAAATATTTTACAAATTCTGCTTGTTCCTTCTCAATTCGGTATTCTATCTGTAAAGATTCAGAAATCAACGTCGGTTTCTTTACTTTCTTCCCTATGATCATTCCGCTTCTTCCTCTCTTTTTTCTTCTTTAGGAATATATCACAGGTAAATTTTAAAGTAAAGTGTCCCTATCGTATTTCCTTTCTTTTCTTCATCCAGTGAACGAAGAAAACAAAAAGTACGGTACCGGATGCTACTGCCGCCAAGCCCCACAAAAACCATTCTGATGTATCTCCTGTTTTTGGAGCAGCTTTCTTTCCTTCTTTCTTTTTCGTTTCCTTTGGAACTTCTGTAGTTGTCTCTTCTGACGCTTTTGTAGTAGTTTCCTCCGGTTTCACCGTTGTGGTCTCCGCTGGTGTTTCCGTGGTAGTTTCCTCCGGTTTCTGATAGTTGATAATTGGATTTTTAGGCAGAGAAATCTCCTGTTCTTTTCCCAACTCTTCCTTATAAGAGAATATAAATTCATATAATGATTCATCCAACTGATACCCCTGATGGGTTTTTAACTCCTTCACATAGTAAGTACCATAAGGAAGCTGAGTCTTACAAATACTTTCTCCTTTTCCCTTTTTATCAATACGGTAAAGGTCAAGTAAGGTATCCGCCTCTATGATTACTTCATCTTCCCTGTTCTTTAATGGCTCCTTTGCGTAAATACCAAAAAGTACTTCCTTCCATGCATTCGAAAAAGTCTTGTCTTCTTTTTGTTCCATCTGTTTTTGTAAGAGCAAGGTAACGGTCTGAGGCAAATTCTCATAGGTGTATTCTGTCTTGTTTACTGCTGTTTGGTTATCCCCTGCTTCCAAGCAAATCTCCTTCGGCTCTTTGTCTAGCACGTAGCCATCCACCGTCTTTCGCTCTGCCAGCTCATAGAGTCCTGGATAGAGTCCTTCAAATAGAGCAATTCCCTCCTGGTCTGTCTCCTTAATAATCTGTTCTCCCTTTTTCATGCGAACCGTTTGATCTAAGGTGACAATATCCTCCTTGGCAGTGAGACAATATTCCACCTTAGTAAGGGGCTTGGACTCCCATAATGGCTTTGTAATTTCATATCCTTCCTGAGACAGTTTTTCCGCCTTTGTCATGGTCAATCCCGTCTTTTTAATCTGTAATTGGCACTGAATCGGAGTGTTTTTCATAATAATCTCCACCGTTCCATCGTGGTGATATGGAATCGTAAACTCCTGTGGTTCCTCTTTTTTCAGATATCCCGTCGGCGCTTCCAGTTCATACAAAAGATAGGTCCCGGCCTGCAATTTTTCTGGCAGTACCAGATACCCCTCTTCATTGGTGAGAAACTCAGATACCTTTGTCTTATCTCCTCCTTCCTTTTTCACATACATAGACACAATATTACCTGTGGTCTTCTTTCGGATTTGAAATCTCGTTCCAGCAAAAGCAATGTTCGCTCCTGTCTCCACATCCTTTTTGATAATCTTACAACCGGAAGAATCCACCCGATCCTCCATATAATAAGGAAGGGTCTCTCCTTCTTTTTCGATTGACACATGGATTGGCGGTACTGCCTTCCATCCGTCTGGCGTTTTAGTCTCTTCCAAAGTATAATTGCCATAAGGCATCCAATCTGATTCTCCGATTCCCTCTTCATTTAAGAAAATCTCCATCTTTACATTGGGATTGGAATCCAGATAATAAGTAAATACCACTCCTTTGGCTGGAATCTTCTCCTCTTCGCCGCTATCCGGATTCTCCAACGTTTTAACAATACGAATCTTTCCTTTTATCACCTCTTCTTTCGAAATTACATCATAATTTCGAATAGACAAGGACTCGTCTCCTTTTGTTCCATCCACCGTATACATCGTTGGGTCCAAGTTATAACCTTTCGGATTCTTTGTCTCTTTCACCGTGTAAATTCCAAGGGGAAGGGCGCCAGACACTGCTTCCTTGTTTTCTCCAATGGTAAGCACTTCCTTCTCTGTTCCCTGAGCATCATAAATGGTATACTGAGCACCCACTAAGGTGGCATCCCCTTGTTCTCCTTTTCCCGTGCTGTCCTCTTTTTTTACACGGATCTGCATTCTGGCTGTGGCTTTTCTGGAAAAAGAACTGCTCTTTTTCTCGTAGGTAGGCTTTGCCTCCTGTACCACCACCACAGACTGATAGTTACTGTCTGAATTCTCATAATATAAAATTCCTGCATAATCCTTTGGCACTGGGACGGTTCCATTTAAGAGCAAAGTCACCTGATTAGCCTCCACATATTTGGAAAAAGTCAGTATAATGATAGTTTTCCCCTTTACCTGATTCACCTCTACGGTGCCATCCTGCTGATAAGTAACCCCAGCTCCTGGTGTCACCTGGCACCCTTCAGGAAGACCAGATAAATTCCCTTTCAGCGGATAATACTGTCCCTCTGTCTCAATAACAAATTGATAGGTCACTTCATTTTCCGTCTCACCCACGGCTTCCCAAGATACCTGAAATTTTTGATTCAGCATATCGTAGGCTCGATTTAAAATCGCTTTGCTCAGTTCGACTGCCTTATAATCTCCTGTGTTTTTCGCCTTATGCGCCTTCCAGGCATCACTTAAAGATACCTTCTCCTCATACATATAATTACAAATCCAAATGGCCATCTGTGTGGCCTGAGCCGCACATCTTCCATCCGTATCAAAACCATACATCGACTTCAATTGTTTCACATTGTTGCCCGGATAACCACAAAGAAGAATATTTCGCTGCAGATCACTTGCTGTCTTGGAATAATTCTTCACCTCTTTATAGTTATAATTAAAATCATCATGATCGGAATCTTTTGTGCGATCCAGGCAATAGGCCATAAGATCTGTGCTGGTCTTATGAAGACTAACACGAAATTCTTTGCCGCTGACAGGACTAATATAGTTTAAATAGCTGGTTCCTGCTCCATCTGCATTGGTGGTAAGGGTCTGTTTAATGCCAAACTTCGCCTTCTGCGCCGCCTGTGTCACCACTCCTCCAAGTCCTAAAAAACATAGCAACACTGCTAAAAAACGCAGACATACCTTGCTTCTCCTTCTTTTATCACTTCTTTTTTTCAACAAAACATATCCTCCTGCTTTCTTTTTTGTTTGCTGCAGCATCCAATCCATCCACAGCCTTTCTAATTTTTCATGTTGACCGGTCATAGAATACCATTCATTTCCGCCTGTTTTCATTTTTAGAAATTAATGGTATCTATAACAAATTTAGCATATCTATTTTTCATTTTCAACCATTATTTCTATTTATTTCCATTTTTTTATTAATTTCAAACTATATGATTTTCCCATATAGTTGCAAAACGAAATCTTTTCCTTCCTTTCTTTCTAGGTTGACAAAACTAACTTATCTAATTATAATATCAATCTGAAACAATGTTTCATATTCTAATAAGATATCATTTATTTACGATACACAGGAAGGATTTTTATGAAGCGCTTAATTTCTATTTTCCTTACATTTCTATTCCTTCTGGGGACTCTCTGTGGATGCGGCACCGAAGCAAAAAAGACGAACAAAGAATATTCTGACAAGCTTCAGATTATCGCCACCTTATTTCCCCAGTATGACTTTGCTCGGGAGATTGCCGGGGACAAGGCAGAGATTACTCTTCTTCTGCCACCAGGAATGGAAAGTCACAGTTTTGAGCCCACACCGGGTGACATTATTGCCATTCAGGAATCCGATATTTTTCTCTATACAGGAGATCAGATGGAGCCTTGGGTAGCCAACATTGCCTCCAACGCACCGGATTCCCTTTTGGTAACGGATCTGTCAGAGGGCATTACTCTCTGCAAAGAAGAACATGACCACGAAACAGAAGAAGAACACGACCATGAAGGACACAACCACGAGTACAATCCCCATATTTGGACTAGCCCCGTTCTTGCCATGAAGATGGTGGAAAATGTAACTCAGGCACTGTGTCAGGCTGATTCTGCCAATAAAGATTTTTATCAAGAAAATGCCCGAAACTATCTGGCAAAACTGGAAGATCTGGATCAGACTTTCCGGCAAATTGTCTCTGAGGGGCAACAGGATACCTTATACATCGGCAGTCGCTTCTCCCTCTATTATTTTATGGAAGAATACGGGCTTCACTATGTGGCAGCCTACGATTCCTGCGAGGAGGAAGCAGAACCTAGCATCAAACGAGTGGTTTCTATGATCGAATCCATGCGGGATTCTCATGTTACTGCTATTTACTACGAAGAACTTGTAGAACCATATATCGCCAATACCATCGCGGAGGCCACTGACGCCGAACCGCTCCTTTTCCATACCTGT
This sequence comes from uncultured Lachnospiraceae bacterium, assembly GCA_964386955.1. Lineage (GTDB taxonomy): Bacteria > Bacillota > Clostridia > Lachnospirales > Lachnospiraceae > SIG292. The sequence continues at coordinate 8,464 of CAYLUV010000019.1, read as the reverse complement.
CACAATTTGAGCAAAGATGAATTGGAGTCCGGTGCAACTTACCTCAGTCTTATGGAACAAAACGCGAAGAATTTAAAGAAAGGCTTACAAAAATGACCCTATTATCTTGCAATAATATGACCATCGGATATGAAGATCAAACCGTCATGGAAGGTTTGACTTTTACTATAGAAAAGGGAGATTATATCTCCATACTGGGTGAAAATGGATCCGGCAAATCTACTTTGATCAAGACAATCCTTGGACTTACCCCACCTCTATCGGGAGAATTCACTTTGAGTGATGGACTTTCCGAAAAATCCATCGGCTATCTGCCACAGCAATCCACCAGTCAGAGAGACTTTCCTGCCTCTGTTTTGGAGATTGTTTTGTCTGGCTTTTTAGGAAAAAAAGGCTGGGCTCCTTTTTATACGAAGAGAGAAAAAGAAATTGCCCTTTCCTATTTGGACGAACTGGGAATCCCAGATCTTTATAAGAAAAATTACCGCCACTTATCTGGCGGACAACAGCAACGTGTGCTTTTGGCAAGAGCGCTTTGTTCTGCGGATCGCCTTCTTGTTTTGGATGAACCCGTTACTGGTTTGGATCCTCAGGCACAGGCAGAACTTTATCAGATGATTCAACACTTAAATAAAACCCACAACATGGCAATCCTTATGATTAGTCACGACGTGGCAGCTTCTGTAAGATATTCAAATAAGATTTTACATCTGGAAAACCAGAGCTATTTTTACGGTTCCAGAGAGGAATACATCGCTTCCTCTCTCTACCAAAATTGGAAAGGAGATTTTTAATTATGCTTGCATTTATCACAGACTTTTTATCCTATCCTTTCCTGGTACGTGCCTTTATCGTAGGAGCACTGGTAGCTCTTTGTTGTGCCCTTTTGGGGGTTAGTCTGGTACTGAAAGGCTTTTCCATGATTGGAGACGGACTCTCTCATGTATCCTTTGGTGCTCTCACCGTTGCCATGGCGTTAAATGTTGCCCCTCTGGCCTTTGCCCTTCCAGTGGTAATTTTTGCAGCTTTCTGTCTGCTGAAATTAAAGGATAACGGTATTATGAAAGGAGATGCGGCCATCGCCCTCATTTCCTCCTCCTCACTGGCCATTGGACTTATGGCTGCATCCATTACAACTGGACTGAATTCCGATGTATACAGTTACATGTTTGGAAGTATCCTTTCCATGGATAAGACTGATGTTTTAATCAGCATTGTTCTCTCCATTGTCGTGCTACTTCTTTTCGCCCTTTGCTATCACAAGATTTTCGCCATCACCTTCGATGAAAGTTTTGCCAGAGCAACGGGACTTCCTGTATCTGGATTTAACATGCTGATTGCCTTTTTAAGCGCTGTAACTATCGTACTGGGTATGCGTATGATGGGGGCTATGTTGATTTCCAGCTTAATCCTGTTTCCTTGCCTTATTGCGAGACAGATTTTTCACAACTTTTTGGGTGTTACCATCTGTTCCGGTGTAATTTCTCTCATTAGTTTTTCCATCGGTATGGTAATCTCCTATCAGTTTGATGCACCAGTCAGTGCCAGCATCGTTCTGGTCAATCTTGCATTTTTGATTCTCTTCCGTCTGATTGGCAAATATGTGCTAAAAAACTGTTAAAACTTTATATCATAACATAAAAAAAGCAACCTGTTTTGGTGTGGGAATATCTCTTTCCCCACAAACAGATTGCTTTTCTTTATAAAAATCTCTCTCTTAACAAATCTACTATATATCCATCGGATGTTCTGTGGCAAATCTCAGTGCCTCCACAAAAGCTTGGGTGGCAGCTCGGCAGGCAGATTCTGTTCCCACTAAGACTGCTCCGCTGGAATTGGCATGGGATGGTGGATACCAATATCTTGCGATTTCTGTATTTCCAGCCTTTAATGCCTTGTCCAAAGCATAGTTGGTCTCGATAGGGCCTCCCACCAGATAGGCGTAAGCACTTCCCTCCTCAATGTTGCAAAATTCTTTAAAATATTTTCCTGATTTTGGCACGCACTGGGCGTAGAAGGCACAGCCCGGATCTCCATTGAAATTATATAATTCTGCCTTATTTTCAATAAAATCTCGAATATAGGCAAGTCCACTCTTCACGTCAGATACCTTTGGGCCAGAAATCAAGGCAAATACACTTCCCCCATAACGACTCCAAGAGCAAAGAGATCCTCCATAGAAGGTCTCAATATGGATCACTTTGATATTAGCCTTCTTGGAAGCATCGTCTGCTGCCAAATAAGCAATATCATCATTATCTGTGGAGAAAAATGCCATACTCTGATGTCCCTCCGGCAAATGGTAGGCCTTCGCCAAGGCTGGAGAAACATGAGCAATCAGCTTCTGACTTAACATATGCACTTTCATTTTTTCTATCTTCATAACGTTTCTCCTCTTCTATTCCAAATCCATCGGATGATATGCACAATATTCCACAGCCTCAATAAAGGCTTCCACCGCTGCTTTGCAGGCAGATTCCGTTCCCGCCAAAATTGCACCTCCTGTATTAACCCTAGAAGGCGTCTCAAAAAGCTCCACTAACCTTGCATTGCTTGCCTTTAATGCCTTGTCAATGCCATAGGTACTCTCCACCGGCGTACTAACCAGATAGGCGATAGCTTCTCCCTCTGCCACATCTAGCACAGAGGAGTAATATTTTCCCACTCTCGGTACCAAGTCCACATAACAGCCCAAGGTTCCCTCTTCATCAAAAATATAGCTGCCAGAGTGATTCTCCACATAATTTCGAATGTAGGAAAGCCCACTCTTTACATCGGACACCTTCGGCCCAGAGATAATAGCAGTAATCTCACCGCCAAACTTACTCCAACTGTATTGTACACCACCATATACAGTCTCAATGTGCAGTACCTTAATATCCGCCTTCTTTGTAGCGTCGTCTGCCGCTAACCACATCACATCTTCACAGTCACTGGAAATCAATCCCACCGCTTGATGTTCCTCCGGTACTTTCCAGATTTTTCTCTGCTCCAAGGACACGTTGGCAATCACCTTTTGCATCACCACATGCAGATCCACTTTTTTTCTCATATTTCCTCCAAACACCACCCTGCAGTGTTATCTTCCGTTTCTTTCTGCTTATTTATATAACTATAACGAACCGCTCATCCATGTAAATCACAGACCGATTTACCACTAGAACTGTTGCACAGATTTTCCTTTTTTTCATTATAGTATACCATGGAAAATAATACAAGAATAAGCTACTATGTTCCTACTCCAATGCCAAGGATTTTTGCGGCATTTTCTGACGAACTTCCATCTTTCTCCAACTAATAAATCCGTATATATCATTTACCAAAAAAGCCATAAAGCACACAATCACAGACACGTATCGAATATCTTCCATAGAAGCCAGGGTCCAAAACATCGTTGGCTGCATAGGCCAAGGAAAAATACGGACTTCTCCGAAAAGTAAGGTATACCGCCAAGAAACTTGTAGTGACGGAAAGAGTGCTCGGTACAATGTTGGCTGTGTGAAAAGCATGCAAAATATAGTAAAACACCCATGTCACCACAACAGTAAGACCACATCCCCTCTCTCACAAAAAAACATCCATTTTCAATAATCATCTACAATATTTCCATTCTCCACATTCTCCTCAATCATGTTTCGAATGTATTTCCAAATCTCCACAGAACCTAGTTCTGTCTTTTCTTGCCGTTTCATCACTTGAGATTTCTTGATGGTACGGATTCTCCAGTCCTCTCCGCCGTTAGAATCATTGAGAAGCAACGGCTGAAAATTATCCATAACCTTCACAAATCGGGCTTCCTTCGTCTCCTGTGCCTCAAATTCCTCAAAAAGTCCTCGCAGTTCTGCGTTCTGATCCTCCGGCAGCAATCCAAAAATGCGATCTGCCGCCTTTTCTTCTCTCTCTCGCTGAGTTGCCAGCCCTTCCTCATCGTAAGCAAAGGTATCTCCCGCGTCAATTTCCACCACATCGTGAATCAATGCCATCATCATCGCCTTGGCAAGGTCAAACTCTTCATTGGCATATTCCTTTAAAAGATATATCATCAGCGCCATATGCCAAGCGTGTTCCGCGTCGTTTTCTCTGCGTCCATGACCGGAAAGGTGGGTCTGACGCAGAATATTTTTTTCTTTATCTGCCTCCAAAATAAAAGCCAGTTGTTTTTCAAACCGTTCTTTATCCATGAAAAATATCACCTGTTTCTATCGATAGTATCCTGCCAAAAATATTCTCCTAACATGTATTCTTAGCAATTCCAAATAATACAGCTTGTATATTATACCAAGAATTTCCTTTCCTGCCTATCCATCTTTTTCTGCTATTATGAAGATTCACACCGTAGAATAAGTATCTCGTTTACCAATCTGACGCACCATCCGCATTCCCTGAATAGCTCTCAGTTTTTCGATTTTATCTTCCTCCAAAGGTGTGGACAGGTCTACTATAGTGTAGGCTACCTCCCCCTTGGAGCGACTGCCAAAATTGATTACATGACTATTTATAATACGAAGCACATCACTGATAATATCGGGCAGATTCTGGTAAAGAAGACAGATCCGATATCCGCCCTCGTAGAGAACTTCCAATGATGGAAAATTCACAGAGTTTCGGATTGTTCCGTATTCCAGATACTGCCAAATTTCTTCTAGCGCCATGGTAGTGCTTCTATCACTGCATTCCTCCGTTTCTCCACCCATATGCGGCAAGAAGATAACATTCTCCAGTGGAAGGAGGGCATCTGACACAAAATCAGATACATAGGAGGAAACGGTTCCATTTTCCAGTGCTTCCTTCAAGTCCTCTTCCTGAATCAGCTTCGCATCCGCCAAATTAATAATTCGGACACCTTTTTTTACATCTTCCAACATCTCTTTGTTAATATAATGTTCCGTCTCCTCATTGACCGGCACATGGAAAGTCAGATAATCACAATCCCCGATGAGTTCACTCCATTTTCTTTTGTATTTTACTTTTCCATTCAAAGAAAGAGCCGCTCCGGTAGAAATGTAAGGGTCATATCCCAATACTTCCATGCCCATGGCAGCGGCAGTATTGGCAACCTTCGTTCCAACCGCACCAAGACCGATTACACCGAGTTTCTTTCTGGTAATCTCCGATCCGGAAAATCGCATACGATTCTGTTCTGCGATTTCTTTTGTGCCCTGTTTTCCCACTAAGGATTTCATCCAATTAGCCCCTTCTAATATCTTTCTGGAACTCAATAAAATAGAACAGATAGCCAATTCCATTACCCCGTTTGCAGTGGCACCTGGCGTATGGAAAACCACGATTCCCTTCTCCGTACATTTTTCCACAGGAATGTTGATGGTACTGAAACCAGCACGGGCTATACAGAGCAGAGACTCCGGAAATTCTACCTCCGTCAAATCATCATACCGAACGAAGGCTGCATCATAATCCTCCACATGATGCAATAGCACATACTGTTTCATATTCATCCTCGCCTGCGCACTGTTGGAGACTTTGTCAAACATTTTTACAACATACATTTCTCTCATTTCTCCTTGTTTCTTGTAAAATTATCTTTCCTACCAACTATTGCGGCAATCTATATATTCTATTTTAATTCCAAAATTCATGAAGTCAAGCCATCGGCGCACTCTTTACCAATTCTTTAATTTGTGGGTTCCCTCTTTGTCAAATGTTTCCATGACCTCTGCCAATTCCTTGGCACCGGAGTGCAGACTGGATGCTCCTTTTCAAAGAACATTGCTGTTTTTTGCCTTTGGAGCTTTCTTGCTTATTTTTATATTTTTAGTACAAAAGTCCGTATCAAAACAGGATAGTTTCTTACTTTTTTGGAATAATGCTTTAAAATGTGGTATTCTTATAAATAGATATACGAGATTAATTTATTAATCTCTAGAAAAAAAATAGACGAAAAAGGAGGTACCTCCATGCTGGAAAAAAAGAATTTACTCACTCTAGCAGAATCCAACGGCTTTCACGCCGCTGTCACTGCACCAGACCAAGTGCCTGTCAAAGCAGATTTTCGCGCCTTTTGTGAAGAAAATCTCTGCGGCAAATACAATGCCAACTACTCCTGTCCCCCAGACTGCGGAACGGTGGAGGAGTTGCATCAAAAAATCCTAGATGAGGATATCATCCTGGTAGTACAAACCCAGAAAGAAAACATCGATAAAACAGATAAGGCTGTCATCGGAAAACTCCGCGCCGCTCACAACGCCTCTATCCTTCGAATGATGAAGGAATTCCAGAAACTGGGCTACTCCGGTTTTTGTGCCGGATACGGGGGGTGTTCACTCTGTGACCCATGCAAACGAGCAGAAAATCTTCCCTGTGCCTTTCCAGAGCTTCGAATCAGCTGCATGTCCGCCTACTGCATCGATGTAGCAGCTTTGGCTGACAACTGTCATCTGGATTTTTCATGGGAACCAAACAAGTTATATCTTTTTGGCATGTTTGCCCTACATAAAAACTAAGATTTCAAAAAAGAAAGGAATATGCAAGATGAAAGTATTAGCGTTAAATGGAAGCCCTCGAAAGGGCGGAAATACCAGCATTGCTCTGGATGAGATGAGAAAAGTATTTGAAGAAGAAGGAATCGAATTTGAAGTGGTTCAGATTGGTCAGCAGGCCATTCGCGGCTGTATTGCCTGCAATCGCTGCGGAGAAACTGGAAAATGTATCTTCGATGATGTGGTAAATGCATTAGCTCCAAAATTTGAAGCTGCCGATGGTCTTGTTGTGGCAAGTCCCGTTTACTACGCCTCCGCCAATGCAACCTTAGTTGCCTGCTTGGATCGTCTCTTCTACAGCACTGGATTTGATAAAACCATGAAGGTAGGTGCCAGCATTGCCTGTGCAAGACGTGGCGGCGCTTCCGCTACCTTCGATGAGTTAAACAAGTATTTTACCATCTCTAATATGCCTATCGCATCCAGTCAATATTGGAACAGTATCCATGGACGTGCTCCCGGAGAAGCTGTTCAGGACGAAGAAGGCAAACAGACCATGCGAAACTTGGCAAGAAATATGGCTTTCTTGATGAAGAGCATCGCTCTTGGAAAGGAAAAATATGGCCTTCCTCAAAAAGAAGAGCGCGTAGCGACTCATTTTATCCGATAGGATAGAAAAAGAGCCAGAGATGGTGAGTGAAAATTTCACCATCTCTGACTCATGTTACTCCATAATAAAAATTTTATTTCATCTACTATCTGCAACTTGGAATCTTTTCAAACAGTTCTCTGACTGCATACCATCCTGGTTCATTTTTTGGATCCGTGGCATACAAATCTTTTACTCTGTTTATTCCACAAGATTTCAATTTTGTAAGAGCAAAATTGGATAAATGAAATTCCTCAATTTCGCTATCCCATACTTTTTTAGCCGGCTTTATGATTGTTACTTTCTTTTTTTGGGGTGCCGGAGGATGAACGGCACACTGCTCTTTGTACTGCTGGATTCGTTCTACAATCTCTGCTTCACTGCGATTGCCCAGATTGCGGATTTTTCGAAGTCCTAGTCCATCCTCACCCATACAGTGAATAATATCTCCCACCGTATGACAATTGGCTCTCTTCAAACAATTATAGGAGCGAACGCCAAGGCCCAATTCTGCAATTTCTGTATTTAAAAAACTGTCATCGGTATTTTTTCGTTTCTCCTCAGCCTTCCATATGCTCAGATTTTTTACACTTGTCATAGTCAACGCCTCCATCTACATCTTTTAGTGCTCGAATCAATAGATTCCAACTTAATCTACGGATTCCTTTCGTATTTCGAAAAAGACGATTCACATAGTCTTCCATGGCTCGGACACTGGGTGCAAATCCAACACAGTGAAGCCTGCACTCCCCGGTTGTATTATAGATTTGACGAAGAAATGGTTCCTTTGCTAAAACTTCCAATACACTCTCATATGCCTCGGGTACTACTTCCACATCAATGGTAAAGGAGACACCCTCTGGAGCTTTTGTTTCATCAATGATGGTTTTGTACCCTTGGATAATTCCCTTCTTCTCCAATGTATCCATGCGTTTTTTTACCGCAACCCTAGATATACCCACTTTCTCTCCGATATCAGAATAACTCATTCTTGCATGATCCTTTATTACTTCCAATATTGCACGATCCAACTTATCTAATCCTTCGATATTCATAGGTTCCTCCCGTTATCATCTTTTTTACAGCGTCGACTCTGTAAGAACATAGTAACAAAAAATATCTCTTGATGCAAGAGTGGTGCTTTCGTTATGATACTTTGTTCTTACATTTTGAAATATTTTTTCTTAATTATTTACATAGCGTAAGCGATGCAGAAAAAAAGCGCATCACCCACAAGGGCGATGCGCTTTTCGTTATATCTTATTTACAAATAAATTCAAAATTATTTGTTTGCGATAGCAGCCTGAGCAGCAGCTAATCTAGCGATTGGAACACGGAATGGAGAACAGGAAACATAAGCTAATCCGATTTTGTGGCA